>DWXL01000008.1 GCA_019119235.1 Candidatus Blautia excrementigallinarum
GCTGGTAAGGGTAAGTTCTTTCATCGCCCTTGTGATCCCCACATAACAGAGCCTTCGCTCCTCCTCCATGTCAGAAGGATCTGCCGAAAACACGCTCATGCTTCCGGGAAAAATGCCGTCCTCCATCCCGGCGAGGTACACGTTGGGAAATTCCAGTCCCTTGGCGCTGTGCAGCGTCATCAGGAGCACGTAATCCTGCCCCGGATCCACCGTGTCGATATCCGCGATCAGCGCGATCTCCTCCAGAAATCCGGAGAGCGAGGCCTCTGCTCCCTCCGCGGATCTTAAGTCCTGATAGGACACGGTCTTGGAGATAAGCTCGTCGATATTCTCGATCCTTGCCCTGGATTCTTCCGTATCCTCCGCCTTCAGTTCATCCACATATCCGGTAAGGTCGATGATCTCCTCCAGGATTTCCTCCACCGTATAGGCCTGGGCCTTGCTCTTGAGAGACTGGATAAAAGATACGAAGCCTTTTATCTTCGACGCAGCCCTGCCGATGGACGGGATCTCCCCTGCGTTTTGCAGAGCCTCATAAAAGCTCATCTGCATGCTGTCCGCGTAATCCTGCACCCTGGTGATGGTCGTGGCTCCGATCCCTCTTTTGGGAACGTTCAGGATCCTCTTTACCGCCAGATCGTCCGCGGCGTTGTCAACAGTCTTCATATAGCTGAGAAGATCCTTGATCTCTTTGCGGGCGTAGAAATTCACTCCGCCCACGATCTTATACGGAATGTTTGCCAGCAGGCACTTTTCCTCGAAAAGACGGGACTGGGCGTTTGTTCGGTACAATACCGCGCAGTCGCGGTACTGAAATCTCCCTTCCCGCCGTCCTTTCGCAATATCTCCCACCACATATTCCGCTTCCTCGAATCCGTTCATAAACTGTCGGAAATGGATCTTATCCCCTTCCGGATTCTCCGTCCACAGTCTCTTCGGTTTTCGCTCCGCGTTATTGGCGATCACTTCGTTGGCCGCGTTCAGTATGTTCTGGGTGGAACGATAATTCTGTTCCAGGCGGATCACTTTGGCGCCGGGAAACACCCTCTCGAATCCCAGGATATTGCCGATATTGGCTCCCCGGAACTTGTAGATAGACTGGTCGTCGTCTCCCACCACGCAGAGGTTCTCATATTTGGAAGCCAGAAGACTGACGAATTTAAACTGGGCGGTATTGGTATCCTGGTACTCGTCCACCATGATATAGCGGAATCTGTCCTGCCAGTATTCCAGCACTTCCCCGCATTTCTGGAACAGTTCCACCGTCTTCACGATCAGGTCGTCAAAATCCAGCGCGTTGTTCCGCCGGAGGGAGGCCTGATATTCCCTGTAGATCTCCGCGATCCTTTTCTCCCGGAAGTCGCCCCCGGCGTTCCGCTCCATATCATCCGGAGTGAGCAGCTCGTCTTTGGCGTGGGATATGGCCGCCAGGAGAGCCCGCTCCTTATACTGCTTCGTGTCCACGTCCAGCCTTCTGCACACGTCTTTCATCAGCGTTTTCTGGTCGTCTGTATCGTAGATGGTAAAATTGTTGTCGTATCCCAGCCGGTCGATATACCTGCGCAGGATCCGGACACAGGTGGAGTGGAAGGTGGATACCCAGACGCTTCCGCCGTCGTTCCCCACGATCTGGTCCACTCTTTCCCGCATCTCCTGGGCCGCCTTATTGGTAAAGGTAATCGCCAGGATATTCCAGGGATTTACCCTTTTCTCTCCGATGAGATAGGCGATCCTGTGGGTGAGCACCCTCGTCTTGCCGGAGCCAGCCCCCGCAAGGATGAGAAGGGGACCTTCTGTATGGTAAACAGCTTTCTGCTGCATGTCGTTCAGTGTTTCATATATACTCATGTTCTCTCCTGTTTATCCTGAAACTCTTTTTTATTCTGTTTCTGTAACGCCAATGCGCCAGGCGCCGCACGCTCTGCACACTGACGCCGGCGGCAGTGTATTTCCCTGCACACCTCCGCCGCGCATATGCTACATTATAACGGAAAACATCAGTTCCCACAAGTTCTGCCGCAAAATAATATACAAAACAGAAAAGCTGCTTCCCCGGCATAGAAATCTTCGCCGGAAAAGCAGCCGTGTCACTGTTTGCCTTACATGATTCCGTTTTATTTTCTCACGAAATGGAACATCCAGCTCTGGTATTCCTCTTTCGCCTCGGGAACAGGAAAACCACCGTGGATAAGCGCGCCTCCGGGATATACTTTTCCCTCCGCTTCATAGAGCACGCCCTCATCAAGTCCCCGGAGGAGCATTCTGGTGGGCGGATCGTTGGTCCTTGCTCTGGACG
Organism: Candidatus Blautia excrementigallinarum; assembly: GCA_019119235.1. Lineage (GTDB taxonomy): Bacteria > Bacillota > Clostridia > Lachnospirales > Lachnospiraceae > Blautia_A > Blautia_A excrementigallinarum. The sequence goes on from DWXL01000008.1 coordinate 2,297, forward strand.
CCACCACACAGAGAAGCGCTTCGCTTCCGTCCTCTTTCGCGAACTCCCAAGCAGCGTAATGCTCGTCCCTGGCAGGATCGGTCAGACGGTAATACCGGCCTTCCTGGATCAGGTCATAATATTCTTTAAACAGTGCGATCTGTTTTCTCACTTCGTCCTTCTCTTCTTCCGTGAGTTTGCCCGGGTCAAGTTCATAACCGAAGGTTCCCGCCATAGCCACCACCGCCCTTGTGTTAAGGGGAGTGGTTCTCCCGGTCTGGTGATTGGGGCAGGCGGAAACATGAGCTCCCATGGTGCTTACCGGATAACAGAAGGAGGTTCCGTACTGGATCTCAAGACGCTCCACAGCGTCCGTATCGTCGCTGCACCAGATCTGCGGGGTATAATGCAGCATACCCGCGTCGAATCTTCCGCCGCCGCCGCTGCATCCTTCCAGAAGGATATCCGGATATCTCTTTCCCAGACGCTCCAGGAACTCGTAGAGTCCCAACACATATCTGTGGGGAACCTCTCCCTGCCGGTCGGCCGGAAGCTGCGCGGAGTAAACGTCGCTGATACTGCGGTTGAAATCCCACTTCAGATAATCCACTTTCGCTCTGTCAAGGACACTGCACATCTGATCAAAGATATAATCCCGCACGTCCGCTCTGGAAAAATCAAGGACCAGCTGATATCTTCCCCTCATGGGATTTCGTCCCGGAACCCGGAGCACCCAGTCGGGATGTTCCCGGTAGAGGCTGCTGTCCTCGGAGATCCCCTCCGGTTCATACCAGATACCGAACTTCAGCCCCATGGCATGGATTCTGTCGGAAAGCTCGGCGAGCGTACAGCCCAGCTTTTCCTCGTTTACATGCCAGTCTCCAAGGCCGCTGTTGTCCGTATCTCTGTTTCCGAACCAACCGTCGTCCATCACAAAAAGCTCCACGCCGAGATCCGCCGCCTTCTCCGCCATCCGGAGGAGTTTTTCGCCGGTAAAATCAAAGTACGTTCCTTCCCAGTTATTGATAAGGACCGGTCTCCTTGCGTGTTTAAATCTTCCCCTGCAGAGATTGTTCCGGAAAGCCCTGTGATAAATATGGGTCAGCTTTTCAAAACCGCCGTCGCTGTACACCATGGCCGCTTCCGGAGCCCAGAAGCTCTCTCCCGGTTCCAGTTTAAAGGAAAAGTTCTCCGGATGGATCCCCATCAGTACTCTCGTCTGATCAAACTGGTCCTTCTCCGCCTCGGCCAGGAAATTCCCGCTGTAGAGAAGGGAAAATCCATAGCACTCTCCCTGCGTCTCGGTTGTATTTCTGTCAGAAAGCATGACAAAGGGATTGTACTGGTGGCTGGAGGCGCCTCTCAGGCTTCCCACCGCCTGAACGCCATGATGAACGGCAGTTCTGGAAAGCTGCCGTTCCATCTCGTGTTTTCCGTAAAATGTGATCCAGTCGTAGTTTCCATAGGGCTTATCCAGACACATGGACATCACACGTTCCAGGAAAACAGGGGCGGCGCCCCTGTTTTCCACGCACACTGCCCTGGTGATCAGATCCAGATCCTCCAGAACACCGTAATAAAGTTTCACACACACATCTTCTACATCGTCTTTCATGGTGATCACCAGGGTATCCGCCCGGTTCCCGTCCTCCGCGTAGATGGAGGGAAGCCCCGGGATCCTGTACTTGCCTTCCAGGATCTCGAAGTCTTTCACACGCAGTTCCAGCGCCCTGGCTCCTGTCTGGTATCTCACAGACAGGGCGCTCTGCCGGTAATCACCGCTTCCAAAGCAGGAATACTCCTGGGGAAGCGTATCCAGAGAATAGGTTCTGTCGTTGCCCGCCTGATAGGGATTTCCGGAAAAACCGTGATCCCTTCTCTGGATCAGATAGGAATAGTCAAAAATCTCTGTTTTTTTTCCGTAATAGGTATGAAGCAGAACTCCGTACTGGTCTGTCTTCATCTGATACATACTGGTTTTCGTACACAGTGTAAATAAGGATTTCTGTTCGTTGAGTACTATTGACATCGTCTTCTCCTTTATACTGGAATTTTTATGATCAATCCACTCCAGCCTGCATACGCAACTCCGGCATACTTATTTTACAGCGCCGTTTACCACACCGTTCAGGATCTGTTTCTGGCATACCAGATAGAAGATCAGGATCGGGATCAGCGCCAGCAGGTAGGACGCGAACGCCAGGTTATAGTTTGTACCAAACTGGGTCTGGAAATTCAGCTGTGCCAGAGGCAGGGTGTTTTTTCCTGTGCCGGACATGATAACAAGGGGTGTCATAACGTCGTTCCAGGTTCCCAGCGCTGTGAGTACGGCTACCGTGGCATGCATGGGTTTCATAATGGGGAAGATAATGCTCCAGTATGTTTTCCATGTGCTTGCGCCGTCCACTTTGGCGGCCTCTTCCAGTGCCAGCGGTATGTTTTTCAGATAACCGGAGTACAGAAGCAGGTTCATCGGCATATAGAATACCACATAAAGAACGATTACACCAGCCCTGTTTCCGATTCCCATCTGTGACGTCTGTTTTACCAGAGGCATCATCAGGATCGCGAAGGGTACGAACATACCGCTTACGATATAAAGGTATGAAAATTTATAAAATTTGCTGTGCCCCATGTTTCTTCCGATGGCATATCCGGCCAGCGAATGAAGGAGGATAGCGATCACCACGGTCAGGATCGTGATCAGAAGAGAGTTTCCAAGGGAGTTCCAGAAGTCCGTGACTTCCATCGCCTGGGTAAAGTTGCTGAGGCTCCATTTGGACGGGAAGGAAAGCGCTCCCGCAATATCGTTTGTCATTTCCGTCGGCTGTTTAAAGGCAATAATCACTGCCATGTACAGCGGGAAGAAAATTGTGATACATCCGATGATCAGCAGAATGGTAACCGGCCAGTTGGTTCCGCCGACCCCATGACTTTTCTTTTTCATCATAACTGCTCCTCCTTCTTATTCATAAACGAAAGCTGGAACACAGAGATCGCCACGATCACTACGAAGAACAGTACCGCATTGGCGCTCTGGAAGCCGAACTGTCCGCCGTCCATACCGTTTCTGTAGATCAGGTAGGAGATAGATTCCGTACTCTGTGCGGGACCGCCTTTGGTCAACGCCATGATCTGGTCGAAAGCCATCAGGAAGTTCTTCATGCAGAGTACCATGTTAATGGTGAAAAACGGGATGATCAGAGGGAAGGTCAGGCTTTTGAACTTCGTCCAGCCTGTAGCCCCATCGATGGAACCGGCCTCATAAACATCCTCCGGCACTGTCTGCAGACCAGAAATATAAATAATGGTGTTCATCGCTATGGACTGCCATGCGGCAACGATCACAATAGCGAACCATGCGGTTTTGGTGCTCGCCAGCATACTTCCGCTGAGGGCTTCGATGCCCAGAGCCTGTCCCACAGCGGGGATGATGTAGGTAAAAATAAAGCTGAAGATATAACCTACAACCAGTCCGCCCAGAACGTTGGGGATAAAGTAGATGCCTCGCAGCGCGCTCTTCGCGCGGATCTTGCTGTTCAGTCCCAGCGCCAGGATCAGGCTGACCACGTTAACAATGATCGTTGAGACAATGGCAAACTTAAAGGTAAACAGATAGGATTTTCCCACGCGGGCGTCCTGGAACAGATCGATATAGTTCCGGAATCCTACCCATTCATAACTTCCATATCCTTTGAAGTTGGTAAAACTGTAAATAAAACCTTTGATCAGAGGCAGTGTGTTAAATGCGAAAAACAGCACCAGGATCGGGATTGTGATCAGAAGAAACGTGCGTTTTCTTTCATTGCCCTTTGCCTTATCCATCATGATTCCTCTCCTCCTTCCCCGTGTTCTGCTTCATACTCCTGAACCTTGCGGATCAGGTCACGGTTGTAGCGCGCCCAGTCAGTGTCAAACTTCTCAAGGAATGCGTCTGTATCCCCGTCCATGATATAAGTCTGGATCATGGCATCCACCGCCATCTCTGTGGGATAATGATGATCCTGATAGTCAACCATCTTACCTTCTTCGATATACTCTGTCATGCCTTCCAGCTGCTCCGGAAGATTGAACTCACCCTCTTTACAGGGGATCGCGTTCTGATCGTCCAGATAGATCTGGATATTCTCATCTTCCATCATAAAACGGAGCACCTCGTAGGCTGCTTCTTTGTTCTCGCAGTCTTCCATCACAGAAAACAGAAGGTCGACGCCGGAGTTGAGGACCTGTCCCTCCGCCTCGTCGTTTGCCGGGAATACAAAGGAATCGATGTTCATATCCGGGTTTACGGACAGGATCTGCGGAACCGCGTAGCTTCCGATGCAGTACATCGCGGATTCGCCTCTGGCGAATGCGGTACACGCGTCGTTGTAGCTGTAAGCTGTGGGATCGGGCTGCGCGTAGGGCAGAAGCTGAAGGATCTTCTCCGCAGTCTCCCTGTATTCTTCCGCAAAAGTGGTCTCGCCCCTGTTCACCTGCTGGCATACATCCGCCGGCGCAAGATCGCAGGCCATAGCGTTCCACGGCGCCAGACAGGTCCAGGTATCCTTGAACCCAAAGTACAGCGGCTGCTGGCCGGAAGCCTGGATGGTATCGAGAAGCGTCAGGAATTCATCCCATGTGGTGGGAATCTCCCATCCGTTCTCCTCAAACATATCTTTGTTGTAAAGAATGCCGGCGGCGTTGGCCACATAGGGAACCGCGTATGTACCTTCTGTGGGTACGAATTCCAAATTCTCGAGAATATCCAGATAGGACTGCTTCACATCCGCGAGGCCGTCAAAATCCGAGATATCCATGAGCATGTCGGAATCCAGGAAGTTGGAGTAGTTGATATCTCCTCCGATACCGATGATGTCCGGCTGGTCTTCCTTGATAAAACGTGTCTTCAGAATCGTCATGGCTTCATTGGGCGACTCGATGGTCAGCTCAATGTCGTCGTGGGTGGCATTGAACTTCTCTTCCATCTGCTCAAAAGCCTTGACGGCTTCCGGCTTGTACTGGACCATCTCGATCTGGACTTTCCCGCTGTCTGAGGAAGAATCCCCGCATCCTGTCAGCGCGACTCCCGCACCCAGAACCACGGCGCCAAGTCCCACGGCAACTAATGCTTGTTTTTTCATTGCTCTTCTCCTTTCCCTCTATCAATATTCGGTAAACTTATTGTAGCATTGGCCTGTTCCACTGTAAATATTTCTACGGGTTTCGTTTTATACCCAAATGCTGTTTTTCAAGAAAATAGTTGAAGTTACTACTCATAATGATATATAATAATATAAAAGCGGCAAATTTCGTTTATTTTGTACATTTTTTTGTCGATTTTTTTGTATAAAACTCATAATTCAGGTTTTTGCAGGGAGAAATAAATATGGATAAATTCGCTTTTCACATTTTTTCGGACGACCGCTTTATGGATCTCACTCTGTACCAGTACGGCTACGAGAAATGCCAGCCCCTTCATTCTTTCGGTCCGGCTGTAAGGAACCATTATCTCTTTCACTATATCGTCTCGGGAAAGGGTACCCTGTCGGTGGACCACAATAATGTATCCCGGGAATATCCGCTCCAGGGCGGCGCCGGCTTTCTCATTGAGCCCGGAAGGATCACCACCTACACCGCGGACCTTCACGATCCGTGGGAATACTGCTGGATCGAGTTTGACGGTCTGAAGGCAAGGGAGATCCTTGAGGGAGCGGGACTGTCTTCCGACTCGCCGGTCTTCACTCCCCAGACAGAGCAGGCCGGGGAAATCCTCCGTAAAGAAATGGTGTATCTTTCTTCCTGCAGCGTGTCCTCCTCCTATCATCTGATCGGGCACCTGTTTCTGGTCATGGACGCGATCCTTACCGGAGCCGCCACCCGCAGGAAAACACAGAACGGAAAAAGGACACAGTTCTACACCAATGAGGCAATCTCGTTTATCTACGCGAATTACGCGCTTCCCATAACCGTGGAGGATATAGCGAAACGGCTGAATCTGGACAGAAGTTATTTCGGCAAGATTTTCAGAGAGACCATGGGACAGTCCCCCCAGGAATTTCTGATCCGCTACCGGATGTCAAAAGCCGCCGAACTTCTCAAAACAACCGACATTTCGATCAAAGACATCAGCGTCAAAGTGGGCTATCCCAACCAGCTCCATTTTTCCAGAGCTTTTAAGAATGTGTACGATCAGTCTCCCCGCAGTTACCGCCAGAATAACAGGATCATAAAATCCTGAAAGCAAAACGACACAAAACCGCAGGGCAGGACAAAAAAATGTTTACAAGTAGTTTTGAAAACTATATAATAGAGCAGAGGTGATAAAGGAAATGACAATTGACATACACGACATGATGAACAGCATCATCCGGAGCGTTTCCCGGATCGACTATATCAAACCGGAGGATATCCCGGGAATCGATCTCTATATGGATCAGGTGACCACCTTCATGGAATCCCATCTTGCTTCGTCCAAACGGTATCCGGACGACAAGATCCTGACCAAGACCATGATCAACAATTACGCCAAAAACAATCTGCTCCCCTCCCCGGAAAAAAAGAAATATTCCAGAGAGCATTTGCTTCTGCTGATTTTTATTTATTATTTCAAGAGCATACTTTCCATCAACGATATCCAGACCCTTCTCAGCCCCATTACGGAGAAATATTTCAAGTCCGACTCTGAGATGGATCTTACCTCTGTCTACAATGAGGTATTCAGCATGGAGAAGGGACAGATCGAATATCTGACGAAGGATCTTCTCTCCCGGTACAAAACAGCGCAGGCAACCTTTCAGGACGCCCCGGAGGAAGATCAGGAATTCCTGAAACTGTTTTCCTTTATCTGCCTTCTCAGTTTCGACGTATACATGAAAAAAATGCTCATAGAGCATCTGATCGACGAACTCCGCCCGGCTCCCGCAGATGACAAAGAGAAAAAGCACCGGAAATAAAATCCGGTGCTTTTCACGTCTTCAAAGATCATCAGTAAAGATAATTCCTGTTTACATAGCCGTTCTTATTCAGTTTCGGAGAGTATACATACCAGTAACCGTTATCGCTGGAATCGATCACCTGTACCGTATCTCCGGTATAAAGTTCTCCGATCTCATTGCGGGAATCATAGGCCTTCGCTGTCCGCAGCGCCAGGTAGCCTTTGCTCACGCTCACCGTATAGGTAGGATAGGACGGCCCTCCTGAAAGATACTCTCTGTTGACATAACCGTTTCTGTCATGCTTGGGGGAATACACATACCAGTATGTACTGTCACTGGTATCAATAAGCTGCACAACGTCTCCTGTGTACAGTTCCCCGATCTCATTGGCGGAATCATAGGCCTTCGCTGTCCGCAGCGCCAGATAGCCGCTGCTCACACTGACAGTCCTGACGTCTCCGGAAAGAGTGGGCGCAATCAGATAATCTCTGTTCACATAGCCGCATCTCCCATGCTTCGGGGAATATACATACCAGTAAGTACCGTCGCTGGTATCCGTCACCTGAACGGTATCCCCTGTATACAGTTCGCCGATCTCGTTGCGGGAATCATAGGCTTTCGCCGTACGCAGCGCCAGATAACCTTTGCTCACGCTCACCGTCCAGGTATTGGACGCGCCCACAAGATAATTCCTGTTTACATAGCCGGATTTCCCGTACTTCGGCGAGTATACGTACCAGTAAGTGGAATCGCTGGTATCCGTTACGTCTACCGTATCTCCGGTGTAAAGCTCTCCGATCTCGTTGCGGGAATCGTAAGCCTTCGCCGTCCGCAGAGCCAGATAACCCTTATCCACGACTACGGTATAGGTACTGGCCGCGTAGCTGTCCTTCGCCGTAACCGGCAGGGAAAGAACAAATACAAAGACAAGCAGCGCCGCCCACTTCAGAAGAGAAAATCCGTTCTGTCCTTCCATTTTCTTTTTCATAGTGAAAACCTCCTTTACTTTAAAATATTTGCCGCACATCCGCCTTCCCCCTGCGGCTGCGCTTAACCCCCTGTAATTATTTAACTGTTATAAAAGTCATAGATCTGGCGGCTGAGAGATGCGATGGTACTCTGAGCTGATCCCGCCTCGGTCAGATTCTCCGACATAAATACAATGATCAGTTCATTGGACACATTATAGATGATCCCCGCGTCGTTCTCCACATCTCCAAGTTCTCCCGTCTTATTCGCCACGCTGACGCCCGCCGGCATCTGCGCGGGAATCTTGTTCCGCCTGGTCTGTGCCGCCAGAAGCTGGAATTCTGCCGATGCGACGGAGTCTCCCTCCCTGTGCCCCTGGTAGACACGTTTCAGGAAGTTTCCGCAGTCCATAACAGAAGTGTAATTATCGTCAAATTCATTGCTGTGCAGAAGAAGCCTTCCCATGTGGGTGTCATTGTATCCGTTAGCCATACAGTATTCATTGACCACGCTCATTCCGGCGTTCCCGTCTCCGCTGCCCAGATAGGATGTAAGCGTATTGGCGGCGTCGTTATCGCTGACCGTGATCATGGAATACAGGTTGGAATCTACGCTGTCCTGCCCGTACTGGGAGATCAGAAGATCATAATTCTCATAGACAGCTCCCATGATATAAAGCTTGATCAGGCTGGCAGCCTGCATCTGGTGCGAGTTGACGCTTCCCTCTGTGTTACCTGATATATTGCAGATATACGCGGACCAGCTCCCATTAGCTGACGGAAACGCCAGGCTGGACAGAAGTCCCTGCATCCGCTCATCGGTTACCGGTTCTGAACTCTGCTGCCCGAATACGCTGCCTTCCTCCGACGGAGGCGAAAGCGTTCCCGCTTCCCCGCCAGTCTCTTCCCCGCTGCTCACATCCGGCGCCGGTGAAACACTGACCGTTGGCGCCGGCTCTGCCGTGTCTGCCTCAGGCGACTGCGGCGCGGGGCCGAACACTTCGCCTGTTCCGCCGGTCTCCTCCTCCGCTTTCTCCTCCGGTGTGGGAGTCACGCCGGCGTCTACCACCTTCACATCTGCTTCCTCCTGTTTCCCGGGGACGCATCCGCCCTGAGCCAGAAGCAGCAATATACTTAGACCGAAAATACCTGCCTTTTTTAATGATGATCTGCACATAATGGTTATTATTCCTTTTCTGAATGTAGCGTTAGTATACAATATTTGTTAATATTATAAATTTATTTCACAGCCCCTGCAAGTATTTTCACTTTTCAAATTCTTTATTTTAGATTATCATATAGAATGTACCAATTTGTAAAATACAGATTCCGAGGGAGGAACATCAATGCAAAAATATTTATACATATTTCTTTTTATCCTTCTGCTCCCGCTTAATGCCTTCTGCGTATCCGCCGGCGAACAGAACACATACGAAAGCGAAAAAGGCCAGGCTGTGATCGGGCCTCCTGATTCCGAAACCGGTGCGGATGAAAACGGCGACGCTGAGGCCGGTTCCTCCGGCGTGGACTGGGAAGCCGCCAACACAGCCGCTTCTCCCGCCGGGAACGGCGGCTTTACAGTGGTCATCGATCCCGGGCATCAGGGCTCCTGGGTAGATATGAGCGCTCAGGAACCCATGGCTCCCGGCTCGTCCCAGACCAAAGCCAAGGCCACTTCCGGCACCCAGGGTTTATATTCCGGCGTACCGGAATATGAGGTCAACCTTCAGGTCGCCCTTGTACTTCAGGATGAATTAAACGCCAGAGGCTACAGAGTCATAATGACCAGGACGGATAACGATACCGCTATCAGCAACAAAGAACGGGCAGAACTGGCAACATCCGAAAAAGCGGATATCACCGTACGGATCCACGCCAACGGCTCCGACGACACATCCGCCTCCGGAACGCTTACCATGGCTCCAACCTCTGCCAATACTTATCTGGATGCTGATATAATTGAAAAAAGCGGCACTCTGGCTTCCTGTATCGTCAACCATTTCAGCACTGCCACAGGGCTCAAAAATCTCGGCGTTATCTCCGCTGACGATATGACCGGCACCAACTGGAGCACTGTTCCGGTAGCCATTCTGGAAATGGGATTTATGAGTAATCAGAATGACGATCTTTATATCACGAACACAGCCAACCATGCTGTCATGGCCCAGAGCATCGCAGACGGGATCGACGAATATTTCAGTATCGTAGAGCCTCAGGCTGTTGCCGCCATGGCGCTGGAGGCCGAAAAAGAAGAAGCAGAAAAAACCGGAGACACGGAGACGGAAGAGGAAGAGAAAACAACCTCTCAGGAAGCCTCTGATAAAAAGAATGCGGAACAGCCGTCCAGACCTGCCGTTCCCCCGACTCCCGCCCCGTAAACAATCAGGTACAAAAAGAGCAGTAGGCCGGCTCATCCCCGATATACTGCTCTTCTATTCTATAGACAGATTATTCTGTTTCTTTGTTATTGTTCTCTGCAGCTTCTTTCTCCCGCAGTCTTGAAAACACCATCTCATATCCGTCATTCCCGTAATTAAGAGAACGGTTCACTCTGCTTATCGTAGCTGTGGACGCCCCTGTTTTCTCAGAAATATCCAGATATGTACGCTTATCGGTAAGCATCTTCGCAACCTCGAAACGCTGGGACAGAGAAAGAAGTTCGTTGATGGTACACACATCCTCAAAAAATGTATAACATTCTTCCCTATTTTTCAGGCAGAGAATTGCATCAAATAGATGATCCACCTCTTCTGTTCTGATTTTCTTGCCCATAATGTCAGCTCCTTTATTTTATTTCACTTTTAACATTTTAACACTTTAACACACGATAAGCAAGTTCTTTTTTACTTCACAGAGTTACAGCGGGTTGCCTGTACTTTCTTTAGCGTCAGTGTACAATACACTCTTTGCAGTTGAATTTATGCAAAAAATGAAGTATACTGAGAAATAGAACAAATGTACGATTACAGAGATTCAGAACGGAGCTATTATTATGGACTTATTCGAATACGCGAAAACCAAAACCCTGGACAGGGAATCCCCTCTTGCATCCAGAATGCGCCCTTCCACTCTGGATGAAGTCGTGGGGCAGGAACATATTGTGGGCAAAGACAAACTGCTGTACCGCGCTATCAAAGCCGACAAACTTACTTCTGTAATTTTCTACGGCCCTCCCGGGACCGGGAAGACCACCCTCGCCAGGGTGATCGCCAATACCACCAGCGCCAGTTTCACCCAGATCAACGCCACCTCCGCCGGCAAGAAAGATATGGAAGCTGTGGTCAAAGAAGCGCAGGATACGCTGGGTATGTATGGGCGCAAGACGATCCTGTTCATCGATGAGATCCACCGGTTCAACAAGGGCCAGCAGGACTATCTCCTGCCTTTTGTTGAGGACGGGACCATCATTCTTATCGGCGCCACTACAGAAAATCCGTACTTCGAAGTAAACAGCGCACTTCTGTCGCGTTCCATCATCTTTGAACTGAAAGCCCTCACCACCGAAAACATCCGCACCCTGATCCTCCGGGCAGTCAACGACTGTGAGAAGGGAATGGGCAATTACCGGGCTGTGATAGATGAAGACGCGGTGGAATTTCTCGCGGATATGGCCGGAGGGGACGCCAGGAACGCCCTTAACGCCGTAGAACTTGGAGTCCTCACGACTCCCAGAGGAGAGGACGGATATATCCACCTGACCCTGGAGGTCGCCTCCGAATGCATCCAGAAGCGGGCCGTCCGCTATGACAAAGACGGAGACAATCATTACGACACCATCTCCGCTTTTATCAAGAGCATGAGGGGATCCGATCCCGACGCGGCGGTTTACTATCTCGCCAAGATGCTTTACGCGGGAGAAGATGTGAAATTCATCGCCCGCAGGATCATGATCCTGGCCTCTGAAGACATCGGGAATGCGGATCCGCAGGCTATCTGCGTGGCCGTGGCGGCCGCCCAGGCGGTAGAACGTGTGGGAATGCCGGAGTCGCAGATCATTCTGTCCCAGGCCGCGGCTTATATGGCCTGCGCGCCCAAGAGCAACTCTGCGGTAAACGCCATCGCCGCCGCCATGAACTCCGTCCGCAATATCCGGACTACTGTCCCTGCTCATCTGCAGGACGCCCATTACGGAGGCCATGAGAAGCTTGGGCGCGGGATCGGTTATAAATACGCCCACGATTATCCCAATCATTATGTGGAACAGCAGTATCTTCCCTCAGAGATCCTGGGCACCCGTTTCTATGAGCTGAGCGATATGGGATATGAAAAAGAACTGAAAAACCATATGAAAAAAATAAAGGGAGAATCCTAGATCAATTCTCCCATGATAGCTGTATAAATGTCCGGGCTTTTCTTCGGCCAGTTCCGGCAGATAGCCCGGGCAGCTTCCAGATTCGGCGCGTTCAGCGTCAGATCCAGTATTGTGGTATCCTTTTCTATATACTGGCAGCGGACCGCATATCCCCCCTGCGGCGTTGTAAAATAATCAGCCGGAGTCTGGATTCTTTTTTCCACCTGCACTCCCCTGTCCGCAAGAAACTCGTCTATCTCTTTTTTTATTTCCGCAGACAGATCTTTTTCAAAATAATAAAAAGTCCTGCTTCCTTCTTCCGTGATCTCATAATGAGAACTGTTGGAAACTGTACGTTTTTTCAGAAGCCCTGTTTCTACCAGTTCAGAAAGTACCTGCTGCAGATGAAAATAATCCGTATACTCTCTGTCCAGCACGAATTCCGAAATCTGGGAATTCGTAAGTTCCTCCTTCGACTGCTGCGCCATATACAGAACGATCAGTTTATAAAGAGTAAACACATCTGCCATTATTCTGCCCCTTTCTCTTTGACATAAAGTCTTCCCTGATATCTCCCCTCCTCCTTCATACGGTGATGAAGAAGATTCAGCACTTCTCTTTTCCTCGACGCCCACAAAGGCGCTATGAGAAGTTCTTTCGGCCCGTCCCCGGTGATACGGTGGATCACAATGTCCGGATTCAGATGTTCCAGACAGCCGATCAGAATATCCAGATATTCTTCCCGTTCATATACCCTGAATTTGCCTGCAAGATAATCATATGCAAGATCCGTTCCTTTTAGAACATGAAGAAGCTGGAGTTTGATCCCCTGCACCTTTTTTCTGTTCAGATATTCCATGGTGGCCAGGATATCTCTTTCCTTCTCCCCCGGAAGCCCCAGTATGGTGTGCACGATCACTTCTATTCCCCGCGCCCGAAGATTTTCCACAGCCGCATCGAAACAGGAAAGGGGATATCCCCTTCTGATATACCGGGCTGTTTCTTCGTGGATCGTCTGCAGTCCAAGTTCCACCCATACCGGTTTCCGCCTGTTCAGGCTTTCCAGCAGGTTCAGCACGTCTTCTCCAAGGCAGTCCGGACGCGTACCTATGGAGATGGCGCAGATCTTCGGATGTTCGATCGCCTCTGTAAAAATCTTTTCCAGATATTCCACCGGCGCGTAGGTATTGGTATAAGCCTGAAAATAGGCGATGAATTTCCGGATCGGTCTTTTTTCAGAAAGGATCCTGATTTGATACTCAATCTGTTCTGTAATGGAAAGAGCCGCGTCCGCGGCAAAATCTCCGCTCCCGCCTGCGCTGCAGAAAATACATCCTCCTGTCCCCAGCGTGCCGTCCCGGTTAGGACAGGACATTCCGCCGTTCAGCGTCACCTTATAAACCTTTTCGCCAAAACGCTCTCTGAGCATATAGTCCAGAGAGCGGTAAGGTTTTCCATTCCAGTTTTTCTGCGGTATTTCCATCAGGATCTGCCTCCGTCAGCATCTACCTCGCTGTTTTCCGGTATATATTTATCAAAAATCTTCACCAGGAAAAACGAGTTCAGATACGCGATCACCGCCATCCCGAACAGAAGAAGCAGAAGGATCAGAGTCATCTGCATCTGAAGGGACGGAAAAAAAAAGATCAGCAGCGGAAGCGCGCAGATAATCAGCATGATGATCGTATACGGCAGATGGCGGATCGCCATCAGGACCGCGTTGGTGAAAGTGTTCTTCACAGAATTATAGAACTTGGCCAGGATCGGATACAGATACAGGAGGATCATCGCATATACAAGCGTAAACACCGCGAAGATCACCGACATGATCTGCGACATGGGTTCTCCCATCGCCTTTACAATATTGGTGTCCAGATAAAGAAGAACAGCCGCAGCGACCATGATCAGATGAATGATCGTAGCCTGTCTGAAATTCTGTTTAAATGATTTGAAGAAACTTTTGAAGATATAAGATTCTTCATTCCGCACCATTTTCAGAGTCACATAGTAGAGCGCCGTAATGGAAGCTCCCGCTGTGACAATGGGAATACAGCATGCCAGGCAGACCAGGTTCAGAAGACACAGGTCCGCCACTTTTCCCATAAATACAAAGAATTTATTGTCCATACTGAAAAAGCGGTTCATCAATATTCCTCCCGACAAAGTACAGTGTTTTACTTATCCAGCATAATCTTCAGCTGTGCTTCAATGGATTCCACACATTTTTCAAATCCCAGCTTGCCGCTGTTCAGGCACAGATCATAATTGGTGGCGTCATTCCATACGCCGCCGGCAAATTTGCGGTAATAATCTTTTTTCCTCTTGTCATCCTTCAGAAGGAACTTCTCAATATCCTCCCTGGAACCGGATATTTTCTTGGAAGCCTGCTCCACACGGAACTCCCATGGAGCATGGATAAACACACGAAGAGTATTGGGACGGTCTTTCAGCACATAGTTCACACACCGGCCCACGATCACGTAGGATTCTTTTTCCGCCAGGTCTCTGACAATCTTGGCCTGATAGTTAAAGAGATTCTCATCAGAGATGAATTCCCTGCTGTCCGGCTGGATCAGGTCTCCCTTATATAATCCGGTCCTGCTGAACAGTGAAGGTTTTACCTTTACTCCGCCCTCTACTTTGCCAAACAGGCTGAGATCGATCCCGCTCTCATCGGAAGCCATACGGATGATCTGTTTGTCATAATAGGAAATCCCCATTTTTTTCGCCAGCATTTCTCCCACGGTGCGCCCTCCGCTTCCATACTGTCTTGCAATTGAAATTACAATATGATCCATCTTCTCTCCTCCTCTTGCCTGATTTATTCTCCGAGATAAGCCTTCTGGACAGATTCGTCGTTCAGAAGATCCTCTGCCTTTCCGCTGAGGGTAATATTACCTGTTTCCAGAACATACGCCCTGTCCGCGATGGATAACGCTTTTTTCGCGTTCTGCTCCACCAGAAGAACGGTAGTCCCGCCTTCGCTTACTTCTTTGATAATATCAAAAATTTCATTTACAAAAATCGGGGAAAGTCCCATGGACGGTTCATCCATAAGAATGATCCTCGGTTTGCTCATCAGCGCACGTCCCATGGCCAGCATCTGCTGCTCGCCGCCGGACAGTGTACCCGCCCGCTGGTTCTTACGTTCTTCCAGACGGGGGAATCTCTTGTATACGTTTGCCAGGCTCTGGACGATCTCATTCTTATCTTTCCGGGTATATGCTCCCATAAGCAGATTCTCGTATACTGTCATATCCGCAAACACACGCCGGCCTTCCGGCACATGGGCCATCCCCATCTCCACGATTTTGTGGGCAGGGATTTTTGTGATATCTTTTCCTTCAAAAGTAATACTTCCCGCCTTGGATGGAATGATTCCTGTAAGTGTCTGCAGAGTCGTTGTTTTTCCCGCGCCGTTGGCGCCGATCAGGGCAATGACTTCGCCCTGGTTTACCTCAAAAGATATTCCCTTTAAGGCCTGGATGACTCCATAATATACCTGGAGATCTTTTACTTCAAGCATTGCCATTGTTCCGCTCCTCCTTATTCTCCCAGATATGCAGTGATGACTGCAGGATCTTTCAGCACGGCCGATGTCTCGCCTTCTGCCAGGACCTGTCCGAAATTCAGCACAGTCAGCCTTTCGCAGATACCGCCTACCAGTTTCATGTCATGTTCGATCAGAAGAATGGTCATATGGAAATGTTCTCTTACAAAACGTATCGTATCCATCAGTTCCTGGGTCTCGTTTGGATTCATACCTGCCGCCGGCTCGTCCAGAAGCAGAAGCTTGGGATCCGTGGCAAGGGCGCGGGCGATCTCCAGCTTACGCTGCTTGCCGTAGGGAAGGTTCCCGGCAAGCTGGTCCGCCTCTTTGTCGAGATCGAATACCTTCAGGATCTCCATGGCTCTTTCGTTCATTTCCTTTTCCACTTTGAAATACTTCGGCAGACGGAGAATTCCGGTCAGTGTGGAGTAGGGATGATGGTTGTGCAGGCCTACCTTAACGTTATCCAGAACCGGCATATCCTTAAAAAGACGGATATTCTGGAAAGTACGGGCAATACCCGCCTTATTGATCTCAATGGTGCTTTTTCCCGTGATATCCTGGCCATCCAGCTTAATGATCCCCTCGTTGGGCTTGTATACGCCGGTGAGAAGATTGAATATGGTTGTTTTTCCCGCTCCGTTGGGGCCGATCAGGCCATAGAGCTCGCCTTTTTCAATATTTACATGAAAGCTGTCCACCGCCCGAAGACCGCCGAACTGAATGGACAGATGATTTACTTCCAGCATCGCCATATCAAGCCGCCTCCTTTTTCTTATTTCCGCCTCTGATCTTCTCCATCACGCGGCTTCTCCAGTTCCGTGCCGCGGGGGCCCAGTTAAAGAGCATCATGATGATCAGGACAATCGCGTAGATCAGCATACGATAGTTCGAGAAACCTCTCAGAAGCTCCGGAAGGGCGTAGAGGATGATCGCCGCGATCATAGAACCTCTCAGGCTTCCGATACCTCCAAGTACAACGTATACCAGGATCAGGATCGACATATTGTAGTCAAATACCGACACCTTCAGCATGGACAGGTTATGGGCGTAAAGCACGCCGGCAACTCCCGCCAGAGCCGCAGATACGGTGAAGGCAAGAAGCTTGTATTTCGTAACGTTGATTCCCACGGATTCCGCCGCGATACGGTTGTCCCTTGTGGACATGATCGCGCGGCCGCTTCTGGAATTCACAAGATTCTGCACAATAAACAGTGTAAGCAGAACCAGTACGACTCCGATGGGGAAGAAATAATCCTTGATGTCTTTATAGAGAGTGGCTGTTCCTGAAATACCAAGGGCGCCCTTCAGGATCTGCTTGCCGCCGGCTTCCAGTTTAATGCCCGCAGAAGTGGTGGCCACATGGATACCGTGTCCGTCCACACCCACATATAGGATATTGATCAGGTTCTTAATGATCTCGCCGAAAGCCAGTGTTACGATAGCCAGATAATCGCCGCGGAGCCTCAGTACGGGAATACCGATGATAATACCGAAAACGCCGGCTACAGCCGCGCCCACAAAGATCGCAAGGATAAATCTCGGCACTGAGGGAATGGCGTCTGCCGCTATATGGGAAAACAGCGCGCTGGAATACGCGCCCACGCACATGAAGCCTGCATGGCCAAGACTCAGCTCACCGGAAAATCCTACCACAAGGTTCAGAGATACCGCCGCGATCACATATACGCAGAGCGGAACAAGGAGTCCTGTAAGAAGTCTGGACAGATTGCCCGTAGAGGACAGAATCTGGACCACTACAAACATCAGGATCACAATTCCATAAGTAATAAAGTTGTTTTTTGATGTTTTGCTTATTTTTCTGTTCATACCGGCCACCTCATACTTTCTCCTGGATGTTCTTTCCGAACAGTCCGGTTGGTTTTACAAGAAGGACGATAATCAGAACGCCGAAAACAATGGCGTCCGCCACCTGCGAAGAGATATAGGCTTTTCCGAAAATCTCGATAATACCCAGAAGGATTCCGCCGACCATGGCTCCGGGAATAGAACCGATCCCGCCGAATACCGCGGCGACGAAAGCTTTGATTCCGGGCATGGCCCCGGTGTACGGAGTCAGAGTAGGATACACGGAACAGAGCAGAAGGCCGGCGATGGCCGCAAGTCCTGAACCGATAGCAAATGTAAGAGAGATCGTGCCGTTTACGTTCACGCCCATAAGCTGAGCCGCGTCGCGGTCCTCAGATACCGCCTGCATGGCCCGCCCCGGTTTCGTCTTCTGCACGAAGAAAGTAAGACCGACCATGATAATGATACAGGTCACCACCGTTACGATCGTGATTCCCTTGATCACCAGTTCACCCCCGAAGAGGTTCAGGTCCGGAACATTGATCACGGATACGAAGCTCTTTGCGTCCGCGCCGAAGACGAGCAGCGCAAGATTCTGGAGCAGATAACTGACGCCGATAGCCGTGATCAGCACCGCCAGATTGGAGGACGCCTTTCTAAGAGGACGGTACGCCACTTTCTCAATGACTACGCCCAGAACTGTACAGAATACAATGGATAAAAGCACTGCCAGGACAGGAGACATCCCCGCTCCGGTGATCGCTGTAAGGATCACAAACGCTCCAACCATGATTACATCGCCGTGAGCGAAATTAAGCATCTTGGCAATACCATACACCATCGTATAACCAAGGGCAATGATCGCGTAAATACTGCCCAGGTTGATTCCATCTTTCAGATAGGATAAAAAACTCATAGTGCACCTCTTTAAGTAAATTAATCGCCGCATAGAGAAGGAGGACGGTCCTTCATCGCAGGAAACCGTCCTCCGTCCCCATTACAGACAGTAATCTGTCCTCTTATTATTCTACCTCTACATATACGCCGTCCTGGATAACGAACGCTCTCGGCTCTTTATCACACTCGCCGTCCTCTGTCCATTTCGCTGTTCCGGTAAGGCCGTCAAGCTCGATGTTCAGCATGGAAGCGGACATTGCCGCGCTGATGTCCTCGTTGGACATATCCGGTGTGATGGCTGCGTCGTCAGCCGCAAGTTTCATTGCCTGGATTACGTCATAGGCATCAGCTGCGAACTGGTTCGGTGTCTCGTTGTTGTATGCTTCATTGTAAGCCTTAACGAAGTTCTGGGTAGCTTCGTCCTCGCCTGTCGCGGAGAACGGAGTCAGAAGCATAACGCCTTCTGCCAGGGAAGTATCAAAGTTCTCAACGCTGAGGATACCGTCCATACCGTCTACACCGAAGATTGTCATATCATCCATGCCTGCTTCAGACGCCTGCTGAAGGATCAGGGCATTGTCAGAATAGTAGTTCGGCAGGAACAGAAGCTCTGCGCCGCTGTCTTTGATCTTGGAAAGCTGTACGGAGAAGTCGGTGTTGGAGTCTGTAGTATAGGCCTCGTCTGCTACTACTTCCAGTCCGTATCCCTCTGCCGCTGCAACAAAGGAATCATGGATACCTACGTTGTAGTCAGCCATGGAATCGTAAAGCACAGCCACTTTTGTCGCAAGCTCATGCTCGGAAATGAACTGTGCGGATTTCTCTCCCTGCATGGGGTCTGTGAAGCACATACGGAACAGGTTGCTTCCTGCTGTGATACAGTCTACTGCTGTTCCGGAAGGTGTGAACAGGAAAGTGCTCTCTGCCGCCTCAGCGCCTACTGCGATACAGGGTGCGGAGGTTACGGTACCACAGAGCATCTGCATCCCGTTGTCCAGAAGATCGTTGTAAGCGTTGACAGCTTTCTCCGGATCTCCCATATCATCGCCGGCGTCCAGGATCTCGATCTGATATCCGTTGAATCCGCCGTTCGCGTTAACATCCTCTGCAGCAAGTACCGCTGCGTTATATACGTTGGTACCGTACTGTGCGTAGTCACCGGTCATAGGTCCGATAACACCGATCTTGAAGGTTTCCTCTTCTTCTGCAAAAACAGTTGTGGGTACCATTGCCGCTGCAGCCATGGCAACTGCGGCAGTCACGCCGAATGCTTTTTTCCAGTTTCTCATAACAATTCTCCTCCTTAAAAATACTAACGACCGCCATCGGTTCCCCGTTCTTCTGTAATTATTCTTACCATAAATAAGGGTAAAAAAGCCCACTGGAATCCCAGCCGGCTTTGGCTTTCCCTCTGACTTTCGTTTGCTAATGCTTTAATGTATTTGATTATAGCATTATGTATTTTTGATTGCAAGTAAAATTTATATAATCTTTATAATTTCACTCCTCTATAACAGAAGACCGCGGCATCCCTTCGGTGCCGCGGCCTCTCATAAGGCATAATCTCTCTTATGCCACTGCTTTCTTTGCAATCTCTGCCAGTGCTGCGAATCCTTCTGCATCGTTTACTGCCATCTCTGCAAGCATCTTTCTGTTGATGTCGATGTTTGCGACCTTCAGGCCGTGCATCAGTCTGCTGTAAGATAATCCGTTCATTCTTGCAGCAGCGTTGATACGAGCGATCCAGAGCTGTCTGAACTGACGTTTTTTCTGTTTTCTTCCTGCATAGGAGCTTGCAAGAGCTCTCATTACAGACTGTTTTGCGATTCTGTACTGTTTGGAACGGGCGCCTCTGTAGCCTTTCGCCAGTTTCAGTGTACGGTTATGTCTTTTCTTTGCGTTTAATCCGCCTTTAATTCTTGCCATTTCTCAAATTCCTCCTGTTCTTCTTCTCTTATTTCTTATAAATAAGGCAGTGATTTCCTTACGTTCTTAAGGTTTGTAGAATCAACAACAGTGGCTTTTCTCAGATTTCTCTTTCTCTTCTGAGATTTCTTTGTTAAGATATGGCTCTTGTAAGCTTTGTTTCTCATGATCTTTCCGGTACCGGTTTTTTTGAAGCGCTTTGCTGCTGCTCTGCATGTTTTAATCTTAGACATTTCTATTTCCTCCTTAATTCAATGGTTCTGTTTTTATTTCACACTACCGCCGCTCCGGGGACCCTGTCCCGGATCTGCAGTAACTGCTTAACGTTTTTCACTGAGAAACATGGTCATGCTTCTGCCTTCCACCTTCGGCGCTTTCTCCACCACTGCCACGTCTGCCAGCAGTTCGGCGAAATCATCCAGCACATGTTTGCTGCTTGCCATATGCGCCATCTCTCTTCCGCGGAAACGAAGAGTGACTTTCACGCGGTCTCCCTTGCTGAGGAATTTCCTCGCCGCGTTTACCTTTGTCTTCAGGTCGTTGGTATCAATATTCGGAGAAAGACGTACTTCTTTGATATCGATGGTCTTCTGTTTCTTCTTGGCTTCTTTCTCCTTGCGGGAAAGTTCATAACGGTATTTGCCGTAATCAATGATCTTGCAGACCGGAGGCTTCGCCTGCGGCGCGATCTTTACCAGATCAAGTCCGGCTTCCTGGGCCTTGAACATTGCTTCTCTGGCAGACATGATGCCAAGCTGGGCGCCGTCCGCACCGATCAAACGTACTTCTTTGTCTCTGATTTGTTCGTTAATCATTAAATTGCTAATTGTAGTACACCTCCATACCTGATAAATGAAAAAACCATGACTGTCTGTCACCCTCAAATACGCCGACTAAAGACTGCCGCATTTTTCCAAAAGAAAAAGGTGCGGAGAGATCCACACCTGATTATACCCACTGATACACGGAAAACAAATAAAATATTTCCATGTGTGCATATAAACCCGAGTCGCATCTTAAGTGCGCTGAGGTGAGAGCGGAACTCTGCTTTATTTTCTAACGTACTGTATTACAATATCATGCTTCCCGCCGGAAGTCAAGCATTTTCTGAATAAGTTTCTCTCCATCTGTAAATACTAATTCTGCAGATCATAAATAAGGAGGAAACGATTATGACAATTCTGAACTGCAGCGCTACAACATGCGTATACAACAAAAACCAGCTCTGCTCCAGAGGCGGCATTGAGGTTACCGGTTCCGGAGCCCGCCACGCGGACGAGACATGCTGCGGAAGCTTCCGGGAACAGGGAAGTGATTCTGTTACCAATTCCACCGGAGAACAGTGCGGCTGCGAAAAGATCGATATCGACTGCAAGGCAAATGAATGTACCTACAACGATCACTGCCGCTGCACCGCAGCCGCCATCGACATCGCAGGCCCAAATGCCTGTTCCTGTCAGGATACGAAATGCAGCACCTTCGCGTGCAGGTGCTGATCATCCTGAAAGCTCTCAGAAGGGCGCTGCAGATGCAGCGCCCTGTGCTTTTCAGAATATCTTATCTGTTTTTCAGGAAATCCGGAATCTGGATATCCTTCTTCTGTACCGTGCTGGACGGAACCTTGGTTCCGAATGAAGAATTCATTGTGGGCATATTGAATGTAGGCATATTCATTCCCGCAGAAGATGAAGTGCTTCCTGTGGAAGCCGGTCTCCTCACGCTGAACGGGGATGAACTTCTTCCTCCCAGACCTGCCGGCTTGGATGACGCATCGGTAAGACCGGTTGCGATCACAGTAATGCGGGCATAATCAGCCACAGAATCATCATACATCGCGCCGAAGATAATATTCGCATCGTCTCCAGTCAGCTCCTGTACATAGCTTGCCGCGTCGTTGGCATCCATAAGAGAGATGTCTCCGGAGATATTGATGATCACATGAGTAGCGCCCTTGATGGTTGTCTCCAGAAGCGGGGAGGATACCGCCTGCTGTACTGCCTCCATGGCCTTGTCGTCTCCTCTTGCTTCGCCGATACCGATATGGGCAATTCCCTTGTCTGTCATAACTGTCTGCACATCTGCAAAGTCCAGATTGATAAGAGCCGGCAGATTGATCAGGTCTGTGATGCCCTGAACTGCCTGCTGGAGGACTTCATCCGCCTTGCGCAGTGCCTCCGGCATGGTGGTCCGGCGGTCAACGATCTCCAGAAGCTTGTCATTGGGAATGACAATAAGTGTATCCACTGCCTTCTTCAGATTCTCAATTCCGGCAAGAGCATTGTTCATTCGGGTCTTCGCTTCAAAACGGAACGGTTTGGTAACAACGCCTACCGTAAGGATTCCCATCTCCTTTGCTGCTGCTGCGATCACAGGCGCCGCGCCGGTTCCGGTACCGCCGCCCATTCCGCAGGTGACGAATACCATATCCGCGCCTTCCATGATCTGTTTCACGTCTTCTATGCTCTCCTCAGCGGCCTTCTGCCCAACTTCCGGCTGTGCTCCCGCACCAAGGCCCTTCGTAATCTTCTCACCGATCTGAAGTACAGTTGGAGCTTTACACAGAGTCAGAGCCTGCTTATCAGTGTTGACACCTACAAACTCAACTCCTCCGATGGTCTCTTCCACCATTCTGTTTACAGCGTTATTTCCGGCCCCGCCCACGCCAATGACTATAATCTTGGCAGAAGACTCGGCTTCATTTGACATGATCTCTAACAATGTACTTCCTCCTTTATTTCCCCGATTATTATCGTATATATACAAACCTGCATATAGTATATCATATATTTTTTTTTTGAATTAATCAACCACTAATTTCGTTTTTTTATACTTTTTTCACGAATTTTCGCCACATACGGCGCCCCGGCGCCTGCTTCCGGCATCAGTAATATTCCTCGTAGAAATCTTCATCGTAAAGCTCATTGTATCCGGAATCGTCATAACCGGAATCTTCATCATAATATTCCTGATCTTCACCGGCAGATTCGTCATAATACTCTTCACCGGAACCGTCCTCCGGATATTCTTCCGGATACTCTTCGGAATCCTCGCCTCCCCCGCCGCTTTCACCCGATTCGCTTTCATTGGGATTAGGGCCGACGTAATTGCCTTCCCGGTCATACTCGCCGGTTCCGGTAAATCCGCCGTCCTCATTATAGCCGCCCGTCCAGTCTCCCATGGCGTCTATCGTCTCCTGTGTCGGCGGCGGTCCCACATAATTCATGTAGACGTCGTACTCGCCGGTGCCTGTGTAATCCCCTTCTTCATCATAGCCGCCCACCCAGCTTTCCAGGGCATAATCCAGGGCGGTCATGGGTTTGGGCCCTACATAGTTGCCGTTTTCGTCGTATTCGTCATAACCGGTATAATCGCCGTTCTCATCATAGCCGCCTGTCCAGTTCTCCGCCGTCACCGGCTCCACTTCAGCCTCAAAGGTTATTGTCTTCACTGAATCCGTTACATTCTCCAGATGAAGGATTCCCTTCTGGCCGCTCAGCTGAGGCAGGATAGCGATCACCCGGGTCATTTTATCCTCCAGGAACTGGTCTCTTCCCAGCCGCACGGTTATATCTCCATACAGGAGGCTGATGCTGCCCTTTTCATCAAACTGGATATGGTCCGGCGTGTTGTCGTTCTTGGCAAAGATCGTAGACAGGGCCACGGCAGTATTCAGCACAGTGTCCTCTATGGGAAGCTTCTCATCCTGCACCACCCGATCCACCTCAATGCCGTCAAAAAAAGGCACGCTTTCATCTCTGATCTTGTCCCCTTCGATGAAGATCCCGTTCCGGTCGAAATATATAAAACTGTCAAGATAGGGAATACAGCCCACTGCTTTCTTCTCCTTGATGCTGACGACAATCGTATCTCTTGCCGTCCTGGTAACGGAAAACGCTTCCACAAAGGGAACATCGTCCGTCTTATCCTTCGAATAAAGGACAGGGGCCAGAATGGAATTGGTTGCCATCGGCCCCCTCAGGATCATCTCTTTGATTTCATCCTCCGTGTAATGCTCGCTGCCCATAACTTCCACGTTCTCCACATGAAAATATGTAAAGAAGAAGATAATGGCTCCCAGAAGGCATACAACCGCACATCCTGCCGTGATTTTTTTCTGTTTTTTTGTCAAGGAAATTTTCTTTCTGTATTTGGATGTTCTCATATAAAACTGTTCCTGTTTATTTCTCTGATCACGGCTCCAAGCCCGGCGAGATCGCTGCAGATATGCTCATATCCTCTCCGGATATAGGAATATCCTCTGATCACGGTATCTCCCCTGGCAGCCAGGGCGGCCAATACGAGAGCGGCTCCTCCTCTCAGCTCACAGGCCGTCACCGGACAGCCCTGCAGAGTTTCCGTGCCTCTGATCCACGCATCCTTTCCGGATACGCGTACAGCGGCTCCCATTTTATTCAGTTCGCCAGCCAGCCTGAAACGGTCCTCGAATATATTTTCCCGTATATGGCTTTCTCCCGGTATCGTCGCGAGTACAGCCATTACCGGCGACTGCAGATCTGTGGGAAATCCCGGATACGCTTCTGTCTCCAGAAACGTGACCGGAAACCGTACATTTCTGCCGTCCGCTATTAGTTTACCACTCTTACCTTCATATTGTCCACCTATTTTCCTGTACAGATCCAGAAAAGCGTCCAGTTCCCCCTCCGGCGGATTTTCAATAATGATCCTGCCTCTGGTCGCTGCGGCGGCACAGAGATAGGTTCCTGCAACGATCCTGTCTGCCGGAACTCTCAGATCGCCGCCATTCAGGGTACCGACTCCCTGAATGCGGATACAGCTGCTTCCCTCTCCCGTGATGCAGGCTCCCATTCCTCTCAGATATCTGCAGAGCCATACAATTTCCGGTTCACGGGCACAGTTTTTCAGCACGGTCTCCCCATCCGACAGAACAGACGAGAGCACCGCCTGTTCCGTCGCGCCCACACTCTTTTTCGGAAAAACGACTGTTCCTCCTGTGGACCTCAGACGGCGGGCGGTTATGCCGTTTTCTTTTTCCTGCACAGACACTCCGAGACATCTCAGCGCAAAGACATGGATATCCACAGGCCTTTTTCCAATCACGCATCCTCCGGGATATCCCACCGTCCCTCTCCCGCTCCTCCCCAGCATCGCGCCCAGAAGGATCACAGAGGAACGCATACGCCCGGTACTGTCTCCGCAGATCTCCGTTCCGTCCGCCCGTGTACAGTCCAGATAAAGGTCTTTCCCTTCCCAACGGCTTACGGCCCCCAGTTTTTTCAGAATTTCTTCCATACAGTAAACATCTGTGATACGCGGGCATCCCCGGAGCACACTGACCCCCCTGTGGAGCAAAGAAGCTGCCATCATGGGCAGCGCGGCATTTTTGGAACCCTGCACAATGACACTGCCCTCAAGCGCCCTGCCACCTGTAATCTGAATCTCATCCAAGCTGTTCACTCCCGAAAGGGCTCTTACATACATCTTATGCAGATGTTTATTTTCTGCTACTACTGACACTTAACGCCAGCCCCATCTCTGCCAGAAGGAACACGACCGAAGTGCCTCCGTAGCTTATAAAAGGCAGCGTGATCCCTGTATTGGGTATGGTATTAGTGACCACCGCGATATTCAGGATCACCTGGATCGCCAGATGTCCCATGATCCCCGCGCTGATCAGCGCGCCCTCGAGATCCCGGCAGTGGGAGGCGTTCACACAAAGCCTCCACAAAAGAAGGGCAAACACCATAAGCAGGCAGCCCGCGCCCGCCAGTCCCAGCTCCTCACATATCACAGAAAAAATCATGTCATTCTGAGCCTCGGGAACAAAGCCCAGTTTCTGGAGACTGCTTCCCAGGCCCCGCCCGAACAGGCCGCCGCTTCCAATAGCATACAGTCCCTGGATCGTCTGGAAACCTTTTTCATATTTCTCCGGGTCGCGCCAGATAGCCAGCCGCTCCAGCCGGTAGCTTTCCGCCGCCAGAAAAACGGTTATAAAAGCGGCTGCAGCAGCCCCCATACCCACAAACGGAAGATATCGCGGATTGGACACAAAAATAAGAAGGCCTCCGGTTCCCAGAATGATCACCGCCGTGCTGAGATTATTGGAACCTACCAGGCCGACAACAGGAAAAAGTGTAAGCATTGTCCGGCACATGATCCATATATGAGAGGTATCTCCCTTTGTCCGCCCGATCTGCCATGCCAGAAACAGGATCACTGCCACTTTGGCAAACTCCGACGGCTGAAAAGAAAGGGGACCCAGGCTCAGCCATCTCCGGGAACCGTTTATTTCCTGCCCCGCAAAAAGAACTGCCGTAGAAAGGATCAGCGACAAAAGATATGCCCAGGGCGCCAGCGCAAGAAAACAGTGATAATCGATCCTGGAAACACCGTACATGACAAGCAGCCCCAGAGCAGCCGCAAACAGCTGCTTTTTGAAATAATAAGCCGGGTCGCCGAACCGGACGCTCCCGTTATAGGAGCTGGCGCTGAACAGTATTACAAGTCCGGATACTGTCAGTACCAGTACCGCCGCCAGAAGGATCCGGTCCGGTTTTCCTGTTTTTTTCTGCTTTATCCTCTCCACGAAGATCCCTCCCGGACTGCATTAGTAATAATTATGAATCGCTGCCGGGATATTATGACAAAAAGAGTCTGATACCAGGCAGGCCGCCGTGATATCAGACTCCGGTCCTGTCCGGATATGGAGCATATCCGGGCGGTTTACAGTTTTTTTACATACTCTTTAAACATATCTCCCCGCTGTTCGTAATTATCGAACTGCCCCCAGCTGGCACATGCAGGGGAAAGAAGAACCGCCTCTCCCGGCTCCGCCTTTTCCGCACAGACCTTCACCGCCTCTTCAAGATCCTCACAGAGGATACACGGGCAGACGCCAAGCCGCTCCGCCGCATCCCGGATCTTTTCCTTTGTCTGGCCTATCAGAACAAGGTACTTCACTTTTCCGTCGAAGGAATTCAGCCATTCATCGTAACTCGATCCTTTGTCATATCCTCCGCCGATCAGAAGCGTGGGGCGGTTCATCGCCTGAATCCCCTTGATGGCGGCATCCGGATTCGTTCCTTTGGAATCATTATAATACACAACTCCGTTTTTTTCTGTCACATATTCGATCCGGTGTTCCACCGCCGTAAATTCACAGATGCTTTTCCGTATGCTGTCCATGGGGACGCCGGCGTAATAGGCCATCGCCACTGCAGCCATCACATTTTCGAAATTATGCTGTCCCAGAAGCTTAAGTTCATCCGTGCGGACTACAGGAATCTCCTCTTTCTCCGTCTTCAGAACGATCACTCCGTTATCCAGATAAATTCCCTTCTCCAGTTTTCTTACGCTGGAAAAATAAACTGTTTCCGGAACGATATCCCGGCCGAATTCGCGGAGTACCTCGTCTTCATAATTCAGTACACAGTAATTCTCCGGCTTTTGATTTTTTATGATAAGCTCCTTGACCCGGATATATTCCTCCATCGTATGGTGACGGTTCAGGTGATCTTCTGTGATATTCAGAATCGCGCTGACCTCAGGAGCGAATCTGTCAATAGTTTCCAGCTGAAAACTGCTGATCTCCGCCACTGTCACGGAAGTTTCTTTCATCTCCAGCGCTTTGGAGGTATAGGGCGTTCCGATATTTCCCACTACGAACACAGAATCTTCCGCGTCGCTCATGATTTTCCCAAGAAGGGCCGTCGTAGTAGTCTTTCCGTTAGTTCCTGTGATCGCCAGCACTCTTCCCTTTCCGGTACGGTATGCAAGCTCCACTTCTCCCCAGACAGGAAGCCCCTGCCCGTAAAAACTTCTGACCAGCGGAAGGTCTGTGGGCACTCCCGGACTCAGGACCACAAGATCCAGGCTTTTCCGCACTTCTTCCGGCAGCTCGCCCGCATAGACTTCCACATTTTTTGCGTGTGATATTTTATGTACAACAGCTTCTTTATCGATTTCCGGGTTTCCGTCGTAGATCACCGGACAGGCGCCGACCTGTCCCAGCAGATCGGCAGCTCCCGTGCCGCTCTTTCCGGAACCGAAGACCAGTACTTTTTTACCTGTTAAATCCATATAGAATCCTCCTCTACAGAGCCAGCAGCGCGATCAGGCACATGATTGCCGTAACCACGGAAAACACCGCCACTACCCGGGTCTCCGACCATCCGCACAGTTCAAAATGATGATGGATCGGCGCCATCTTGAAAATTCTCTTTCCATGGGTGGCTTTGAAATAGCTGACCTGAAGCATTACAGAAAGGACTTCGATCAGATAGATCAGTCCTACCAGGAGAATAAACAGCGGCATTTCCAGCACATAGGCCGTTCCCGCGACAAATCCTCCCAGCGCCAGGGAGCCTGTATCACCCATAAATATTTTCGCCGGATAAACATTGAACAGAAGGAATCCCATAAGTCCGCCTACCACGGCTCCCGTCATGGGCTCCACGCCGCCCCCGAGTCCTATGGACACAACTGTAAAAAATACCGCCACGATCAGGGTAACACTGGACGCGAGACCGTCCAGTCCGTCGGTAAAGTTCACTCCGTTTACCGTGCCGATCACGGCAATAAAGAGAACCGGCACCGCCAGCCAGCCAAGATTCAGATAATGATCCGGCCAGAAGGGGATCCGCATGGACAAGGAAATATCCGTATAATTTATAAGATAATAAGCAAACACCCCTGTCACCACAACCTGAAGCAGGAACTTCTGCCAGGGCAGAAGACCGTCGGAACGCTTCAGGACCACTTTCAGATAATCGTCAAGAAATCCGATGATACCGAAGCCCAGGGTCAGAAACAGGACCGGAATCACCGCCGGATAATCCTTTACATAAAAAAGGGCTGTCACAACCGCCGCGATCAGAAAAATGATCCCGCCCATCGTCGGCGTACCGGCTTTTTTCAAATGAGACTGCACGCCCTCCACTCTCTCTGTTTGTCCCATCTTGAGTTTTCTCAGAAACGGGATGATGACAGGCCCCAGAACCACGCTGATCGTAAAAGAGATCAGCACCGGGATTACAACTTGAAAATCCATCCTCACACCTCTTATCCATTCTTTTGTTTTTATTCCGTTTTAGTATAAAGCTTTTCCTCCGTTTTCGCAACCCTATCCTTGCTGTATACAGTCCGGGTTAACCGGAAAAAGCAATCCCCAGATAGGGAAGGACATTCTCAAAAATACCGCGCACTACCGGCGCCGCGACAGTACCTCCGTAGTAAACGCCCTGAGGATCGTGGATAATGCACAGCGCGAGCACCTGCGGGTCTTCTGCCGGCGCAAAACCCAGGAAAGAAGAAATATATCTGTTAGCGCTCCGGGGCAGCGTCTGTGATGTGGCTGTTTTTCCGCCTATGGAATAGCCTTCAATCCCTGCATTTCTGCCTGACCCCACCGATACCACCTGCTCCAGGATATACCGGACTGTCTCTGACGTCTCCTCTGACACAATCCCGTCTTCGGCAGGATATTCCAATTCCCGCACAACACTCCCGTCCGTACTTTCCACCGCCACGCCGAAATGAGGCGTGACTCTGATCCCCCCGTTGATCAGAGAACTTACCGTAACCGCCAGCTGAATGGGCGTGATCTGAAAAGACTGACCGAAAGAAACTGTGGCAAGCTCCACATTCCCCATATTCTCTTTCTTATGCATGATTGTCCCCGCCTCTCCCGGAAGATCCACACCGGTCTCTTTCAGCAGACCGAACTGTGTAAAATAATGATAATATCTGTCCACACCCAGGCGCATCCCCACTTCAATGAAAACAGGATTGCAGGAATTTTCCGCCCCTTCCACAAAAGTCTGCGACCCGTGTCCCCGCCGGTTGGAGCAGTGAATCCTCCTGTCATCCACCAGCCTGTATCCCGGACAGTAAAAAGTGTCCCCGGGCGATACCACGCCTTCTTCCAGTCCGGCCGACATGGTAATGATCTTAAAAGTGGAGCCCGGTTCATATGTGTCGTTCAGGCAGGGATTTCTCCACATCTGATTCAGAAGATCCTGTTTTTCCTCTTCATCATAAGAATCTCCGCCATATTCCGCAGTGAGAGTGAAGGGGGCGTTCAAATCGAATTCCGGGACATTCACGCAGGCGTAGATCTCGCCATTCTGCGGATTCATCAGCAGAATGGACACTCTTTCCGCCTGTTTTTCCTCCATGACTTTCATCGCCGCCTGCTGTACGAATTCCTGTATATCCGCATCCAGACTGATCCTCAGATTATTCCCGGCCACCGGTTCCGTCCTGCTCTCTCCCACAGAGTCTATCTCGATCCCTCTGGCATCCGTTGTCGTCAGGATCTTACCCGGAGTGCCGGCAAGCACCTCTTCATATTCCACTTCCAGACCTATAATGCCCTG
This sequence comes from Candidatus Blautia excrementigallinarum, assembly GCA_019119235.1. GTDB lineage: Bacteria > Bacillota > Clostridia > Lachnospirales > Lachnospiraceae > Blautia_A > Blautia_A excrementigallinarum. The sequence continues at coordinate 32,989 of DWXL01000008.1, forward strand.
ATTGTCTCCACCAGTAAACCCCAGCACCTTCGATGCCAGAGTTCCATAAGGATAATATCTTTTGTAATCCTCATCCACCTTCACTCCCGCAAGCCCCGCCCTGCGGATGGCGTCTCCTGTTTCTTTTTCCACATTTGTCCTGATCCTCTCAATGGAGGAAACCTTTTCTACTTTTTTCCGTATTTCATCCTCCTCCATATCCAGCTGTTCCGTCAGAAGGCGGATCACTTTTTCCGGTTCTTCTATCTGATTGTGGATGACAGAAATCGTACACACCGTTCTGTTCGCGGCAAGAACCTTTCCTGTCGCATCCAGGATCTCTCCTCTTGCCGCTTTTATATCGCGCTCTCTTTCATGAAGATCCTCCGCTTTTTCATAGTAATAATCCGACCGGAATCCCATCAGATAGACCAGACGTACCAGAAGACCCATGAGGATCGCCATACAGCCGAAAAAAACTACCCAGATTTTCTTTTTATGTGATGTCTTTGTGGTTTTCATAAAAAATCCCTGCAGAGAATGTCATAACAGTATATGACACTTCTCTGCAGGGTATGAATCTTACAGAACTGCACTGAATTCTTCGGAACAGGATCTATTCCAGACCTGCCTCTTCATTAGTGATCCCTTCGCTCTCCATATCGTTTCCCACGATGGGATCCTCGTCGTTCTCCGGAGGTTCCGGAGCGTCAGGATTCGACACAGAATCTTCGGAAACACTGTTGCCCTCATCCTGTAACGCCGTATCGCCGCCCTCTTCCTCAAGCGCCTCCAGATTCTCGGACATCATATATTCCCCTTCATCATTCAGGATATGATTGCCCTCTTCATCCAGAAGATAGCCTTTTTCATCGATCCGGTTTCCCTCCATATCGATCAGGTTGCCTTCCGCATCCACCAGATTTCCTGCTTCGTCAACACTACTTCCGGAAACATCCTCGAGAACTCCGTTGAAGCCTTCCCACAACTCGGTTTCCGGAACATATCCGTCTTCCGCCTCATCCGGCGCAATGTTAAGATAGGGAAGAAGCTCGGAGAGAATTCCCTGGGCAATATACTGAGGATATTTACTGTCAGCCTGTTCTTCTGCATTAGGCTCGTCCACTACAACATAAATCACTACCTGGGGATCGTCAACCGGCGCAAATCCGATAAAGGAAACAAGATATTTGCCGTTTCCTCGGGGAAGTTTTTCCGCTGTTCCCGTCTTACCGCCAGAGCTGTATCCCTGTACCTTGGAATGACGGCTGGTACCTTCCTGCACGCTGGCTTCCATGTAGGAACGGATATTGGCAGATATCTCAGACGATATTGTCTGCTTCAGGAGTACCGGCTCGATACTTCTCAAAGTATTTCCGCTGCTGTCCAGGATCTCTGTCACCACATGAGGCTGATAATAATAACCGCCGTTGATCACAGAACACATGGCGTTGATCTCCTGGAGCATGGTGCAGGTAAATCCCTGGCCGAACGCAGAACATGCAAGCTCTGTCGGTCCCATAGTATCCGTGGTATGGATGATACCGCTTCCCTCGTTGGGAAGATCGATACCCGTTCTCGTTCCGAAATTAAAAAGACTCTGGGCTTTGATGAACTGATCCGCGCCCATGGCTGACGCGATCTGCATCATACCGTCATTACAGGAATTGGCGATAACTTCCCTTGGACCCTGGGATCCATGAGCGCTGGGCCACACCGCACATTTGATGTAGGGCTCGCCGTTGGCTCCGAAGGCCTGTCCGCCGTCGCACTCAAAAGTATCGTCCTCTGAAATCGCGCCTTTCTCCATGGCCCCCGCCATAACGATAGGTTTCACAACAGATCCCGGCTCATAGGCGTCTGTCACACAGAAATTACTCCACATGGCGTTCAGAGCGTCCACCGTCTCCTCGTCGTTCATTGCCTTGATCTCTTCCTCGGTATGCACGCTGGACATATCCCGGGGTTCGTTAAGATCATACCGGTCGCCTCCGTCCATGGCAATGATCTCGCCAGTATTGGGATTTTCCACGACTACGCCGATATTCTTGGCGCCCATTCTCTTATTGAAGCCGTTCACATATTTTTCTACGATCTGCTGGGCTCCCACATCAAGAGAGGTCACGACACTGTTGCCGTCCGTAGGCTCTATAATCGTCTGTTCCACGCTGGAATTACTGTTCACATATCCGTACTGGCGTCCGTCCGTTCCCATCAGGGTGCTGTTGTAATAGCTTTCGATCCCCACGTCCGCCACATCCCTGGCAAGGGTAAAGCCGATCGTGTCGCAGGCCAGCGCCTTGAAAGGATAAGATCTGAGGTAATCTTCCTCAAACCATACGCCTTTTACATTTTCTCGCTCTGTCTTCTCAGATTCAGAAAGTGTGCTGTCTTCCGTTACGGTAGTATACTCTTCAAAAGCATTCTTCTCATCCATGGAAAGCTCTTTTTTCAGGATCTGATACTGGCTTTCCTTGGTATCGCTGTCTGTGAGACGGTCGCGGATATCCGCTTCGTCCAGCCCCAGAACTGTGGTCAGGGCCCGGATGGTAGGTTCGATGTATTCCGCATCCGAATTCACTGTCTTACAGTCCAAGATCACATTATATACTTTATTGCTGGTGGCAAGGATATTGCCGTTCTTATCATAGATATCGCCCCGCCTTGCCGGCAGCACACTGTTCTCATACCGCTGCTGCGCCTGGGAAAGCACCTGACGGGAATATCTGTTTCCGCTTGTGGCATTGATATAAGTGATCCTTGCCAACAAACAAACTAAAGCCAGCAGCACTACTCCGAATAGTCCCACCAGCTTTCCTCTCATCTGATAATTCAGTTTTCTGACCGGTTTTCTGCGTCTGCTCCGTCTGCCGTTACTGCTCAACATCTCACCTCACGCTTCCAGGAACATCCTGATACTGCCTTACATAACTGTTGCTCGACATAGTATATGTCTTCTTCTGCGCGTCAGTGGGATAATTCATCCCCAGACGTCCGATAGCAATCCTTTTGATCTTGTTAAGATCCACATTGGACGTAACCTGGCTGTAATACGCATCGTTTTCTTCCTTGATCTGGGAATATTCCGCTTCCAGAGACGCCACTTCGCTGATCCTGCCGGTAATATCCGACTTCAGCTGCAGATAACTCACCGCAAAAAACATGATTGCCGCGCACACTACTGTCAGGAATAATACAAATCCCTTCCCCATGCTCATTGCTTTCTCACGGTTTCTGATCGTTTCCCTGCTTGTCTGACGGACACGTCTCTCTGACTGTGACGCGGGTTTCGCCGCAGCTGTCCTGCGCCTGGCAGGATACTGTCTCTGAGGTACTTCCTGCAGCCTTCTTACAGTATTTCCGTCCACATACATACCACGGACATTTCTGGCATTTGTTCTTGCTTTTCTGGATGTTACTGCCCTGTTTGTCCTCTCCATCGCCTGACTCCCTCTGATCATTCATAACGCCGTTCAAAAATGCGAAGTTTTGCACTCTTCGAACGCGGATTTTCTTCCTGCTCCTGTCTGCCCGGCAGGATCGGTTTCCTTGTGATAACCTTTCCCCTGGACTTCTTTCCGCACACACATACCGGAAAATCCGGCGGGCAGGTACATGGATTCTCATTCTTACGGAAGATCGTCTTCACGATTCTGTCCTCCAGTGAATGAAAAGTGATCACACAGATCCGCCCTCCGTCGCTGAGAATGTCGATCATTCCGTCCAGGGATTCCCTCAGTACGTCCAACTCTCTGTTCAGCTCGATCCTTACCGCCTGAAACGTTCTCTTGGCAGGATGTCCGCCGGTCGCCTGGACCTTCATGGGAATGGACTGACGGATGATCTCGGTCAGTTCTCCGGTTGTGCGGATCGGCGCCTTCTGTCTCGCCGCCACAATGTGTTTTGCTATATTTTTCGCGAATTTATCTTCACCGTAATCCCGGATGATCCGGTACAGTTCTTTTTCTTCATAACCGTTAATGATATCTGCCGCCGTCCGGGTCTGCCGCTGATCCATACGCATGTCAAGAGGCGCGTCTGTCCTGTAGGAAAAACCGCGCTCTCCATTATCCAGCTGATAGGAGGAAACCCCCAGATCCAACAGTATTCCGTCCACCTGGCGGATACCAAGTTTCTTAAGTTCATCCACCATGTAACAATAATTGCTGCGGATGACCGTCACCCGCTCCCCATAAACAGCCAGCCGTTCACCCGCAGCAATTATCGCATCTTGGTCCTGATCTATGCCAATAAATCTCCCCTTGGCAGAAAGTCTGCGGCACACTTCACCCGCGTGCCCTGCACCTCCCAGAGTTCCATCCACGTAGATCCCGTCGGGTTTTACCCTTAAACCCTCGATGGTTTCTTCCAGCAATACAGATTTGTGTTTGAATTCCATATCCGTCTCCTGTTGGATTTCCTTCCAGCGTAACTCTCAGATGATGATACCCATGTCCTGCATACCCTCTGCAATACTGTCCATATCATCATAATTGCAGTTCTCGCTCCACTTATCCTTGCTCCAGACCTCAATCCTGTTCAGATTACCGGTCAGAACCACATCTTTCTCCAGACCCGCAAATTCCCGAAGCGTCTGAGGCACGAGAATTCTCCCCTGCTTGTCCAGTTCACATGTAGTGGCTCCTGCTACAAAGAATCGTGAGAAGGTTCTTGCATTCTTATTTGTAAGTGGTAAGGCTCTGAGTTTCTCTTCAAAGGCCGTCCATTCGTCCATGGGATATATGGAAAGACAGCCATCCAGTCCCTTCGTCAGAACGAACTCTTCTCCCAGCTGTTCTCTGAACCTGGAAGGAATGATCAGACGCCCCTTCGCGTCTATTGTGTGACTGTATTCGCCCATGAACATGTTACTCACCTACTCTCACAAAGTACGATTCTCCCCTTCGTACTTTCCGGCAGAGATGAAACTACTCTCCCACAAGCCCTCCATTCTCTACCACTATTCACCACTTTCTACCACTTATGAACCCATTCTAAACCATTTATGGCAAAAAAACAAGTGCAAATATCAGATTTTTTTTGATTCAATTCAAAAAAAAGCTCTCTGGTCACAGGCCAAAGAACTTTTTCTTCCCCACATTATTCATTTTCAGTCTTTGTATCTTCAGGATCAGTCTGTCCATCCTGCGGCTGAGCCTCAGATTCCGGGACAGATCCGTCCTGCACCGGATCCTCCGGTCCATTTTCTTTCTCAGCCGTCTGATCTTCCGGCTGAGATTCCGGATCTTTCGCTGATTCCGCTGTTTCTCCCGCATCGTCGCTGTCTGTACTCTCTTCTTTACTGTCAGGAGTTCCCGCTGCATTCTCTGCAGTTTTTTCTTCGCTTTCAGGAGTTTCACCTGCGTTCTCTCCAGTTTCCGGTTCATCGATTCTCTGTTCTTCTGCGGCATACAGTTCCCCTCTTCTGCGTTTACTGAGGGCGCTGCGTTTTTTCGCCATTACCCTGCGCACAACCGCCGATATTCCACAGCCGAGGAACAAAAGCGCGTACACAGAAACAAACACCGGAAAATCGGTTCCGGGTATTTTCAGAGAATCCCGGCGGAGCCATTCTGTTACTGTTCCGCCCAGACCGATCCCGGCCAGGTACCTGAGAAAAATCTCGCCCTGGTATTTCTTTCTTCTCATATAAATAAGAAGAATAAAAAACAGGAATAAATACCAGACGCCAGCGTACAGAAAAAGCGGATGCGCCTGAATGTACGCCGTATCGCCCACTGTAACAAGATGTTCCTTAAGGCCTCCTGTGAGCAGGCTCTCCGGAACAACTTCCGCGGGAATCTGCATGGCGGCCAGGTTATCTGTATAGGAACCGAAAAATTCTCTGTTGAAAAAGCAGCCCCATACTCCTATTATCTGCACGATCAGAAGTCCCATACTGGCAGTATCTGCCACCTTCATAAACGATACTCTGCGCAGCTTCAGATACAGCGCCGTAAGGAACACGCCGCCCAGAAGACCGCCCAGGAAAGACAGACCTCCGTTTCTGACGTCGCAGAGCTCCTGCAGCGTTTTCCCGCTGTAAAGATCCCATGACAATAGCACATAAAAAAATCTTCCCCCGGCAATTCCGCCCAGAAGCGCCGGAATCACTATCTCAAGATAAATATTCTGATTTTCTTTCTGACGTTTTGCCTGAAGGATCACAAAAGCAAGCGCCAGCAGCATTCCCACTGCCACCAGAATGCCGAACAAGGTGATCTCGTATCCCATAACAGAAAAAGATACGGGCACACGGGCAAGTTCCAGTTTAAGATTTGGAAACCGAATTGACATATCCATAGGCGGCCCCTTCATCATACGTTAAAACGGAACAGGATCACATCGCCATCCTGAACCACATAGTCTTTTCCTTCCATTCTCACAAGGCCTTTCTCTCTCGCTCCCGCATAGGAACCGCTGTCAAGAAGGTCCTGGTAATTCACAACTTCCGCTTTGATAAAACCTCTTTCAAAATCCGTATGGATCTTGCCGGCAGCCTGCGGCGCCTTCGTGCCGATTTTGATCGTCCAGGCTCTTGTTTCATCTTCACCTGATGTAAGGAAGCTCATCAGCCCCAGCAGCCGGTAACTTGCCCGAACCAGCTTCTCAAGGCCGGACTCTTCAAGCCCCAGATCCTCAAGGAACATCTTCTTCTCATCATCGTCAAGTTCAGAAATCTCTTCTTCAATCTCGGCGCAGATCACAAACACTTCGCTCTTCTGTTCCGCCGCGTATTCTTTGACCGCCTTTACATTCTCATTGGAAGCCCCGTCGTCTGCCAGTTCATCCTCCGCCACATTGGCCGCATAGATGACCGGTTTCCATGTGAGAAGATTATAAGAAGGCATCCACGCTTCCTCATCCTCGTTCTCCGGTTCCAGTGTGATTGCCATCTTCCCGTCTTCCAGATGCGCCTTGATCTTCTGAAGGAAATCCAGCTCCTTCGCCGCTTCCTTATCCATTCTCGCCGCCTTGGTCACTTTGGCGATCCGGCGCTCCAGTATCTCCAGATCCGAAAAAATCAGTTCCAGATTAATCGTCTCAATATCGCGAAGGGGATCAATGCTTCCGTCCACATGGATAACATTGGGGTCCTCGAAGCAGCGGACCACATGAACGATGGCGTCTACTTCACGTATGTTGGCCAGGAACTGGTTGCCCAGGCCTTCGCCTTTGGAAGCTCCTTTCACAAGACCGGCAATATCTACAAATTCGATCACTGCGGGAGTGACTTTTTTTGAATGATAAAAGTCGCCCAGAAGCTTCAGTCTCTCATCCGGCACTGTAACCACTCCCACATTGGGATCTATGGTACAGAACGGATAGTTTGCAGATTCCGCTCCTGCTTTTGTCAGTGAATTGAACAGTGTACTTTTTCCCACATTGGGAAGGCCAACGATTCCTAATTTCATCTCTCTGTATTCCTCCTGAATTCTGAAACCGGGACTGGCGGCCCGTTTTCATTTCATTTTATATCCAAGACCCTTCGGGTCTTTTTCCATCTGGTAACCATCTTACCATACCGGTTCCGAAAAGTCCACAATCAGTCCCGGGTCATGAGCATTAAAAGGCTGCCGCTTTCAAACTCCACCTTTGCAGAACCCTCTGTGATCTCATTGCTCACAGTGAGACCGCAGTCCTCCGCTTTCAGGCAGTGCCGCCGGAGAGGGTATCTGAACCCGGTCAGGGTAAGCCCCGTCACATCCCCGCCCAAGGGGAAGAAAGACACATATGTCCCGAACTGCTCCTCTTTCTGCAGGACTGTCCCGCTTTTTATCAGTGTAATATAATTGTTTTTGTCCACAAGGGAAATTTCTGCCCCCTTCTTTTGTCCCAGAAGAAGAAGCTCCAGATTTGCCAGAAGATGGTCGATACGGCTTCCCGTAGCGCCCAGTATCAGGATCTTTTCCGCTCCTTTCTCTATGGCATAGTTTACCGTATGCTGGGTATCGGAATCGTCTTTTTCCGGCTGGAGCCTGCATATTTCTGTGTTTTCAAGGCTTTCCAGGTATGCGAGCCCTTCCGGGGAAAGACTGTCGAAATCCCCCACCGCCGCGTCCGGGACAAGTCCGGTTTCCATAAAAAATTCCAGACCTCTGTCCGCCGCGATCATATAATAATCTTTATTTTTGTTTTTTCTCAAAAAATCGAGGGCAAAATCTTTCTGGATATTGCCCCCGCTTACGATAACCGCTTCCGTCATTTCCGCCTCACTGAACCGTTTCTGCGATTCTGCGCATTTTTTCATTTATTTTTCTTACATTCGAGGCCAGATCCCCTTTGAAAACATAGGATCCGGCTACAAGGAGATTCGCGCCCGCCCGGATAACCGTTTCAAGAGTATCCTCATTGATTCCTCCGTCCACCTGGATATCCACATCCAGATCGTCTTCCTCGATCAGTTCCCGCAGCTCCCTGATCTTCTCTGTGCAGTCCTCAATGTATTTCTGGCCGCCAAAGCCCGGCTGCACTGTCATTACGAGAACCATATCCACATCTTCCAGAAGATGGCTGATGTCATTTACCGGAGTTGCCGGTTTAATGGAAACCCCCGCTTTTACACCGGCGTCATGGATCAGTTCGATCGCACGTTCCAGATCCTCGCACGCTTCTGCATGTACCGTAATGGAATCCGCCCCGCAGTCCACGAAATCCTGTATATACCGTTCCGGTGCGGATACCATCAGATGAACGTCAAAAAACATATCCGACTCTTTTCTGATAGAACGGATCACCGGCATTCCGAAAGAAATGCTGGGAACGAAATCACCGTCCATGACGTCAATATGAAGCCACTTTACGCCCTCTCTTTCCATAATTTTTATCTGCTCGCCCAGACGGTTGAAATCTGCCGACAAAATCGAAGGGCACAATTGATATTCCATTTAATATCTCCTTTTCTCTTTTAACTCTTCATACAGACAAAGGTAATCCTCATACCGCTGTCTGCTGATCTCTCCCTGTTCCAGAGCCTCTTTCACTCTGCAGTCCGGCTCATGGATATGGCTGCATCCCTGGAATCTGCACTGTCCTTCATATTTACGGAATTCTCTGAAATATGACTTCAGTTCCTCCGGTTCCATATCGCTGATATAAAGAGAGGAAAATCCCGGCGTATCCATCAGATATGTGTTTTCGCCCACCGGGATCACCTGGGAATGCCGGGTGGTATGGCGTCCTCTTTTCAGCTTTCTGCTGATCTCCCCGGTCTCCATCTGAACCTGATCCTGAAGAAGATTGGTAAGAGAAGATTTCCCCACCCCGGAAGGCCCCGCCACAACTGTGGTTTTTCCTTTCAGAGTCTCCCGGACATCTTCCACGCCGATTCCTTCCCGGGTGCTGGAAAGGATGACCCGGTATCCGCAGTTACGGTATAAAGCGCCTAGCCTTTCACATTCTTCCCGGTCGGCCAGATCCTGCTTGTTAAAACAGATCACTGCAGGAATTCCCGCCTGTTCCATCATGATCAGAAAGCGGTCCAGGAGAAGGAAATTCGGGCTGGGATCCTCCATGGCAAAGATCACAAAAGCCTGATCCACATTAGCCACTGCAGGGCGTATCAGAAAATTCTTTCTCGGAAGGATGCGGATAAGATTTCCCTCTTTCTCTTTCGCATCCAGGACGGTGATCTCCACATTGTCCCCCACCAGAGGTTTCTGATTATCTTTCCGGAAGATACCTTTTGCCCGGCACGCATAGATGATCCCGTCCTTTGCATGGACATAGTAGAAACCGGCAATACCCTTTATGATTTTTCCTTCCATGGATTATTCAGCCTTTTCGAAAGTAAGCGGATAGGATCCCAGCTGCTGATAATTGCCGTTCACCATCTCGTATACATATAAGGTTCCCTCGCTCACGCCGGGAATTCCCGTGATATCCAGCTGATACGGGAATTCCAGAACCTGTCCGTCCACAATATTGGTGGATTCCGATTCACCGCCGGACTCCTGAACAAGTTCCAGTCTGAGGGCACTTCCCTGATATCCCTGGGGAGCGTTCAGAGTCTGGGTACATTTCCATACTTCACCGCTGGCTGCTGCCGCATTCTCCAGTTCTGTATCATTCACATCCTGAGCTGTTTCCTCCTCTGCCGCGCCGGGTTCCTGATCTCCGCTGCTGACAGTAATGCTGATGGGTTCATCCGGATCAGCATAGGAATACGCTTCAATGCTCTGATCGATTACTTCTCCTGCAGGAGCTTCCGCATTCTGCTCTTCCACAACTTCAATATCGATCCATTTGCCGAGGGTGGTAAGAGCGTCGTCTTCAGACATCCCGATCACACTGGGCACCTGGGCTCCGTCCGCAAAATCCAGCCCGCGGCTGACTGTAAGAGTAACACTTTCGCCGGAATTTACCGTACTTCCCTCTTCCGGAGAAACCGCCAGTACGTATCCGGGTGATACTACCGGATTGCCGCTGCCGTCATCCTCGCAGTATTCCTTCTGTACGGTCACAGTAAGTCCCATATCCTCCAGCATCCGCTGGGCGTTGATTCCGGTTTCCTCAGAAAAATCCGGGATCGTCACGTCCGCGCCGGAACTGATATAATATTTCAGAGTCGTGTATGCCTCTACCCTGGTCCCCGCCGGGATATCCTGAGATGAGATCCTGCCCTTTTCCTGAGTGGAAGGTTCTTCACCGATCATCTGTGTTCCCAGATTCACTTCCTCCACAAGTTCCTTGGCTTCTTCCTCTGTTCTTCCCACAAGGTTCGGGACTTCCACCAATCCGTCGTTTTCATCTTCTGTCTGCTGCTGTTCCTGTTCCGCGGGAGCTGTGCCGCCTCCAAGCAGTCCGGCTGATCTGACGACAAAGAAGATTACCGCTATGAGAATCAGCGCGCCGCCGAGGAACGCCGCTATGGTCACTGTCCTGCTGACCGCTCTTCTCTGTCTGTTTTTCTTTTTTCTTCTCTCCAGGGACCGTCTCCGCTCATATTCGTCGTCGTCATCCCCGTCATCATAATCTGTATCGATTTTTTCTTCCTCAAGAGCCGCCGCGTCTGTTTTTCTCTGGCCGGTTCTTGCTTTTGGCGTATGTTTGATCTCTCCAAGTTCTTCATCGGAGATTATCACCGTCTTGGCCTCGTTATCCACATCGCTGAGTTTGACAAAATCGCCGGAGGGATCGATCAGGGAATGTTTCAGATCCGCGATCACATCCTCCATTTTTGCGTAACGCCGGCCAACACTTTTCTGTGTGCATTTGAAAATGATCTGTTCAAGACTGTAGGGAAGATCCGGCGTATAAACACTGGGCGGGATCATTTCCTCCTGAAGATGCTTGATGGCAATGGCAACTGTGGTATCTCCGTCAAAAGGCACTCTTCCCGTCACCATTTCATACAGAGTGATACCCAGAGAATAGATGTCTGACTTTTCGTCACTGTATCCTCCCCTTACCTGTTCCGGGGAGCTGTAATGGACAGATCCCATTACGTTGGAGCTGATGGTATTGGAGGATGCAGCTCTGGCAATTCCGAAATCTGTCACTTTTACCTTTCCGTCTGTGGAGATGATAATATTCTGCGGCTTTACATCCCTGTGGACAATGCCGTGATTATGGGCGGCCTCCAGTCCCATGGAAACCTGGATGGCAATACTGGTGGCCTCCTTAATGGAAAGCTTGCCTTTCTTGGCAATATATTCCTTAAGGGTAATACCCTCGATCAGTTCCATGACAATATAGTAAACGCCGTCGTCGTCGCCCACGTCAAACACATTTACGATATTCGGGTGCGTCAGACCGGCAGCCGCCTGGGCTTCGCTGCG
>DWXL01000093.1 GCA_019119235.1 Candidatus Blautia excrementigallinarum
ATAGTCTTTGTCATCCACTGCGGAGAACAGAAGCGTCAGCGGATATTCCTTCTGAAAATGCTCCGCAGTCTCCACAAATTTCTCCACACCGTCCTCATTGTGAGCGCCGTCCACAATCACTCCAGGTAGAACTGTCTCCATTCTTCCCTGCCATCTTGTCTCAAGCAGCCCTTTCTTCACCGCATCCTCCGGTATGGAGATCTGCTGTTTCAGGACTTCCACTGTCTTAAGAACAAGAGAGGCGTTCATGACCTGGTACCGGGCGATGAACGGTATGGAAAATACTGTATTTCCATAATACCCATTCTTCACGGAAAAATCAATGCCTCCGCTTGTGATTCCCTTAATTTCCGCATCCTCTCTCTTCACTTCAAACCATGGGCTTCCCAGTTTCTCCGCCTGGTCCCGGATGACTTTAGCCGCCTCCGGATCGTTGCCGTCGAAAATCACCGGAACGCCCGGCACGATAATCCCGGCCTTCTCTCCCGCGATTTCCCGGATCGTATTTCCCAGGTACTGCATATGGTCGAAACTGATGGAGGTGATCACGCAGGCGGCGGGTTCCTCCACTGCTGTCGTGGCGTCAAGCCGTCCGCCAAGTCCCGTCTCCAGCATCACATAATCCACGCCGGCGTCCGCAAAGATCACCATTCCCATGAGGAACAGCATCTCAAAATAAGTGGGGTGATAGCTGCCTTCGGCTACCAGCTCGTCCGCAAGCGCCCTGACTTTCAGAAAAGCGGCGAGAAAAGTATCGTCATCAATATTTTTCTCATTGATCTGGAACCTCTCATTGATGGTCACCAGATGGGGAGAGGTAAACAATCCACAGGAATAGCCGGCCTCCCGGAATATGGAAGTAAGAAACGCGCAGGTACTCCCTTTTCCGTTCGTTCCCGCCACATGGATCACGCGGAATTTCTTCTCCGGATTTCCCAGCCTTTTCAGGCATTCTTTTGTGTGGGAAAGTTTATTTTTGGTAGTAAATTTCGGTGTTTCCTCGATATATGCAACTGCTTCTTCGTAATTCATAAAAAAATCCACCACTTTTATCTATAATGTATTCGCAGCGGCTCAGGGGCTTCCGCCCCTGAAACACCGTTACGTTATCATTATATATGAGTGGTGGAAGATGTCCAGTACCAATCGTAATCTTTTATTCAACAGAATTATTCATCATCCGTCTTAAGTTTCCATTTATTCTCACTGTACAGCATGTAACAGGAGCGGTCATAACTCTTGCTGAGCGCCTTTCGGGTAGGAGAATTGCTCCTCTGTATTACCGCCAGCCTGTTGAAATCGTCCAGTTCTGTTCCTGAGATGATCAACGTGGTTGGATTCACATAGACGGTATCGTACCAGTCTCCGTTCAGCTTCACCTGACTGGAGGGCGTGAAGTTCGTGCCGGTGATCCTGTAGGTGTAATCCACGGAAGACATCAGTTCCAGTCCGTCCAGCGTCACATCATAGAGTCCCAGTCGCATCTTGGTACGCTTGAAGGGATTTTCTCCGTCGTAGGAATAACGTTCTCCATAAAGAAGATCATACTGGAGAGTTTCCAGATCAACCTGGTAATTTCTGGTATTTCTCCTGGCCTGATGATAACGGAAAATCGTTCCCTCGTGGATTTCCACCCGGTCCATTACTTCCGCGGCCATCTGATACGCCGCCAGATTGACGTTGTCTTTCTCAAGTCCGAAATTATCCCACATCACATACTGCGTCTGGAAGAGGTATTTGTTTTCAAGATCCTCCACCTCCAGCTCCATTGTGGGGAGATGATCCCCGTACATTACCAGTACGACGTCTTCCGGATAATCTTCAAGAGCGGCTACCAGCTCGCCTACAAACTCGTCCATCTCATGGATCTCGTTGACATAGTATTCCCACTGGTTGTTCTTCTCCTCTGTGGCCGCGCCTGTAACTGTGATCTCAGGATCCTCGAGGATCGGTTCTTCCGGGTAGGCCCCGTGCCCCTGCACGGAGATGGTGTATACATAATCCGGCTGATCCTCTGTGGAATCCAGACACTTGATGATCTCATCCGTAAGGACACGGTCCCTGGTCCATCCAAGAGAGTTTTTGTCGTCCTCCTCCGGCATGTATTCCGCGGAAGTGAAGGTGTCAAATCCAAGATTCGGGAAAATACTCTTTCTGCTGTAGAAATTCGCCTCATTGTTATGTATGGCATGAGTAGAATAGCCAAGATCCTTCAGGACATAAGGCGCGCTCTCGCAGGTGGTCTCCTTGAGGATACTCTTATAGGGGTATTCCCCGGGGCCGAAATAATGCATGCTCATTCCCGTTATGGACTCGAACTCTGTGTTCGCCGTTCCGGCTCCCACGGAAGGAACCTTGTAATAACCCGACGTATATTCCTCCATCAGTTTCCGGAAATTTGGGATCGGATCATCGGAAATATCCAGGTAGTTTACCAGTTCCGGATCAAAGAACGATTCCAGCTGGACGAATACGATATTAGGAAGATCCTCTGTCTTCGTCTCGGGAAGATCGGATTCCGTTTCTTCAATGCGGGCGATCTCCTTCTCTGAATAATCCCGGGGACAGCTGATGCCGGTGTTAAATATCGTTGTCGCCAGACAATAGGGATAACCGTAATCCTCGTAGGCAAAAGCAATGTTTCCAAAGTAATTGGAAAGCACCCTTTTTTCCAGCGCCAGCTGGGTGATCCCTCCGAAAGCGGCCACGCCGGCCAGAACCAGCGGAAGGTTGTATCTGTATTTCAGTTTGCCTTTATATCTTGGCCCTTTGATCAGAAGGATCAGAAGGATCAGGGCAAAAATACCCAATACGATCAGCGCAACCGTCACGCCCCATGCCGGAAGGTATTTCTCCAGAAGGGCCATGCCGTCTGTCAGGAGAGCCAGGTCCGGCCCGGTAAACGGAGTAACGCGGTTAGCCAGGATCACTCCGTTAATGATTCCCAG
>DWXL01000002.1 GCA_019119235.1 Candidatus Blautia excrementigallinarum
ATCTCTTTCATTTTTCCCTGATTGCCGGTTGCAAAGATTACTTTTTTCATACCTGATGTTCCCTCCTTGGAGGCTTTGGCCCCAGAAACTGATAGTAATAGGTTTTCAGCATTCCGTTATATATTTTGCGGTTTTTGTCCGCTTTTCTTCCAATGTCCCGCTCCGCATTCTCATAGGAAGTGATCAGATACATGGACCACTTGTCCAGATGTCGGAAACTTTCGCCGATCTCCTGATAGAGCCGGGGAAGTTCCGCCTTTTCCTCCAGACGCTCTCCATAGGGCGGGTTGGTGATCACGAAGCCATAGGGCTTCGGATGGCGGAGATCCTTCACGGCGCGCTGCTGGAAGTGGATCAGCCTGTCCACTCCCGCCGATCTGGCGTTGGCCCTCGCGGCCTTAATGGCTTCCGGATCGATATCGTATCCCTGGATATCTGTTTCGATATTCAGGTTCACATTTTCCTCTGCTTCCTCCACGGCGTCGTACCAGTGGCGGCGGGGAACGAGATGTTTCCAGTCCTCAGCCAGAAAAGAACGGTTCATGCCGGGGGCAATGCCGGCGGCCATCATGGCGGCTTCGATGGGGAAAGTGCCGCTGCCGCAGAAGGGATCCACCAGGATGCGGTCTCCCCGCCAGGGAGTGAGCATGATAAGGGCGGAGGCAAGCGTCTCTGTGATGGGGGCCTTCACCGTCATCTGCCGGTAGCCCCTTTTGTGCAGGGAAATTCCGGTGGTGTCGATCCCGATGGTGGCGGTGTCCTTCATGAAGGCGACCCGGATGGGAAAACTCGCCCCGTCTTCCGGGAACCAGGAAATACCGTACACACCTTTCAGCCGCTCCACGATCGCCTTTTTCATGATGGACTGGATATCCGAGGGACTGAAAAGAGCGCTTTTAACAGAGTTGGCTTTTGCCACCCAGAATTTTCCGTCTTTTGGGATATAATTTTCCCAGGGAAGGGCTTTGGTCTTTTCAAAGAGCTCGTCAAAAGTGACGGCTTTAAACTCGCCTGCTTTCAGAAGAATGCGCTCCGGCGTGCGGAGAAAAAGGTTGGCCTGGGCGATTCCGGCGGCGTCAGCCAGAAAGGATACCTTTCCGTCCTCCACCCGGCTGATTTCGTAGCCCAGTTCCAGTATTTCACGCTTCAGTACCGCTTCCATGCCGAAGTGGCAGGGGGCGATCAGTTCCATTAAATTCATGGCAGCCTCATTTCTCTGACGTTCTCTCCGTCAAAAGTTTTTATTGTAAATAAGCCGTTTTCATATATGCCGTATGTGGGCGGGTTTCCCTCCTTGGGGATGGACACAGAGCCCGGATTCAGAAGGATATAGTTCTCTTTCTGTTCCGCGGTGAGCACATGGGTGTGTCCGTGGATCAGAATGTCTCCGTTCTGCAGAGGGGGAAGATTGTCCTTATTATATATGTACCCGTGGGTGGCGTAAAAAGTTTTTCCTTCAATAGAAAGTATGCAGTAATCCGCCATAACGGGAAAGTCGAGGACCATCTGATCCACCTCGGCCTCACAGTTGCCTCTGACGGCATAGATCTGTTCCTTTATTCCGTTGAGCATGGAGATGACTTCTTTGGGAGCATAATCCCTCGGAAGATCGTTCCTCGGTCCGTGATAAAGCAGATCGCCTAAAAGCACCAGGCGGTCAGCCTGCTCTTTTCTGTATGCATCCAGCATTTTGCGGCAGTAGTACGCCGACCCATGGATGTCCGATGCAAACATGTATTTCATTGATTTCCTCCTTTGCGCTTTTGAGGCGCGGAATTCCTGTTTCTTTATTACAGACGGGAGATTTTTCTCCCGCCTTTGTGTTTTTCTTTTCTACCTTAACATGGTTACCGGGAAATTACAAGATTTCTTCCCCGGTAAGCTTCAAAACCGCCGATCACAGATCTGGTCCGGTATCCTTTCCGTACGAACAGCCTGGCGGCGGCCATACTCGCCCCGCCCCGGTCGCAGTAGAAGATGAGAGTTTTTCCCCGGGGGAAATGTTCCTCCCCGGTCAGTTCGCTGTAGGGATAACTAAGGGCGCCTGTGATATGGCTTTTCCGGTAAGAGTCCCGGTCTCTCAGATCTATGATAAGGGCGTCCGGACGGCCCACATAATAATCCAGCATTTTCGCGGAAATGGTTTCAATGGAAAACATGAGATATCCTTTTTTATTTATAATATGAAACTTTTTCCTGAAAGTCAGAACAACAGGCTTGGGGGTGCTGATCGCTTTTGCCTTCGGTCTTTCCATTGTTGCAATGGCATACTCCATCGGAAATGTTTCCGGATGTCATATCAATCCGGCCGTATCCTTCGGTATGCTGGTAGCAGGTAAGATGGAAGTGAAGGACTTCATCGGCTACGTGATCGCACAGTTCCTTGGCGGCATCGTTGGCGCAGGAATCCTGAGCGTATTCATGGGAGGCACAGAGAGCGGACTTGGAATCAACGGTTTCGGTGAGGCAAGCGCGCTGGGAACTTCCATGGGAGTCGCTTTCCTGGTAGAGGTTGTTCTGACGTTTGTGTTCGTACTTCTGATCCTGGGCGTTACATCCAAGGCTGAGTTCTCCAATGTTGCAGGCCTGATGATCGGTCTTACACTGGTGCTGATCCACATCCTTGGAATTCCTTTCACAGGAACATCCGTAAACCCGGCGAGAAGCTTCGGACCGGCTCTTCTGGTTGGCGGAACAGCGCTGAGACAGGTATGGCTGTTCATCGTCGCTCCTCTGGTTGGCGGAGCGGTTGCAGCTATCGTACATAAATATGTGCTGGCAGCAGAAGAGAAATAAAATACATTGAATTCAGAGAAGGGATTTCATTTGGGAAATTCCTTCTTTTGATGTAAATCATGAAACAGATCCCGGCAGGACTGCCGGATAGAAAAACAGGAGGAACGAACGGTGAAGAAAAGAAAAAGATACCTGGCGCTGGCTGCGGTTTTAGGCGCCTCGACTCTTTTCGCCGGATGCGCGGACGGCGGCGGTGAAAAAGATGTCCTGACAGTAGGAGTCAGGGACGACATCATGAATTTTGGTTTTCAGAATCCGGATACCGGAAGGTATTACGGTATGGAGATCGATCTTGCCACAGAGATGGCGGATCGTCTGGGATACAAAGATATTGAGTTTGTTACGGTGGATCCGGACAACCGTAAGGAGATCCTTCTGAACGGAGAGGCGGACTGTCTGGTGGCGTGCTATTCCATCGCGGAAACACGACTGGAAAACTTTGATTTCTCTCCGGCCTATTATACAGACGTGACCAATGTGATGGTGGAGAAATCCACTCTGATCGAATCTTTGGACGAGATGAAAAACATGGTCATCGGTATTATGGACGGTTCCAACGTCGGACCGCTTCTTGCCCAGAAACTGTATGACATGGGAATGATCACGGATGTGGTGGTTTCCAATACGGACGATGGCACACAGTATGAGGGAATGTATGTGAAGAAATTCCCCTCCTATGCGGAACTTTCCGAAGGCCTGGAGGAAGGCGTCGTGGACGCCGCCTGCATGGACGGAAGTATTGCCCGTACCTTTATGAATGACGACAGAAAACTTCTGGACGTAAATGTTTCCGAACAGAATTACGGCGTGGCAACCCAGAAGGATTCTGAGCTCAGCGAACCTGTGGCGGAGACGATCCAGGAAATGCTGGACGACGGTACTGTAGAAACTCTGATCAATAAGTGGAACTAGGAGGTGCGTGTATGTCAAGAAAACTGAGAAGAAAAGCTTTGTGGCTTGTTCTGCTGGAGCTTGTCAGCCTGATCGTCATGGGCGTATTCCTGACAACCATGCAGAGCAGACTGTCCCTGGAAAGCTACAGAGAAGATATCCGGGATGAAATGGAACAGGTGAGCACTCTTCTGGAAGAAGCGAAGACAGAAGAGCAGGAAACCATTGAGACGGACGACGAGATCTACCAGTCCAAGGCGGAGAGTATCGCCTTCATGGCAAACAATGATGTGGATTTTCAGGCGACTAACGCCAAAATGCGGGAGTACGCGGATCTCCTCCAGGTAGACAACGTTCTTGTGGTGGACAGGGACGGCAAACAGATCGCCCGCGCCCAGGAGACGGCGGCAGATTTTACATATCAGCGTTATAACCAGCTGAAAACAGTGTTTACCACCAACGAGCCGGCAGAACCCATGGAGATCAACACTGAGGATTTATGGGCGAGATATTACAGCGCGCGGATCGATGATGAAACCATGATTGTTATCGAGCAGAATCCGGAGCAGCTTCAGGCGACTCTTGACGCGACGGTTTCCCAGAAAAGTGTACTCAGCAACGTAAGCGTGGGAATGCAGGGATTCGTGTTTGCAGTATCTGGCCGCAGCTACGTGATCGAATACCATCCGGACGAGGATATGATCGGAAAGGACGCATTGAACAGCGGAGTTTCTGTTGCGTCCCTGGAAGACGGAAAATTCTCCTGGATCACGCTTGACGGAAAAGAGTACTACTGCGGCGTGCAGGAGATTGATCAGACATACTATATCAGCGCGATCCCGGAAAAAGAGATCGTGGGATCCCGGAACATTACGGTAGGGATTATCCTGTTTATCTTCTTCTCCGTGATGACCATAGTCGTGACTTATGGAATCTTCATCATGCGGGAGGACGAGAAAAAAGAAGAAAGCGAAATGCAGACAACCGGCAAGGGACGTTTCCACTACAATCCGCTGGTTGGAAAGAAAGCCCTTGTGCTGTCCTTCGTGGGAATTATCTGTATCCTGGTGATCGCTTTCTATATGCAGACGCTTTTCTCCCTTTCCAATCAGTCTATCAGCAACAACCAGCATGTGGAGGATGTGGAGAAGACGATACAGCGCTATGAGAACAGGGCGGAAGAACTGGCAGAGCAGTATAATGAATGGTATCTGAACAAATGCCAGATCGCGGCCTATATCGTAGAACATAACGATAAACTGGTAAACAAAGACAAGCTGGCGGAGCTGGCGGACATCCTGCAGATCTACAATATTTTCGTATTTGACAAAAACGGAACCGTGGAAGCCACAAACTCTTCCTTCAATAACTTTACTCTGAGCCAGGATCCGGAGGATCAGTCCTACGAATTCAACAAGCTTCTGATGGGAGTGGATTATCTCATCCAGGAGGCTCAGCCGGACGAGGTATCCGAAGAGTTTTATCAGTATATCGGCGTGGCGGTAAGAGACGAGGAAGGAAACAACAACGGATTCGTTCAGATCGCCATCAGACCCCAGCGTCTGGAAAATATCCTCAAGAATATGCAGATTTCCAATGTCCTTGACGGCGTGCAGGTCGGCGGAGGCGGATTTGCTTTCGCGGTGGACAAAGAGGAAGGCACCTTTACTTACTATCCCGACGATACTCTTGTGGGAAGAAAAGCCACATCCTACGGCCTGAAAAAATCAGAGCTGAAAGACGGTTACTGCGATTATCTCACCATCGAATCAGAGAAGTACTACGCTTCCTCTGTGGAGACGGATGATTCCTATGTGTATGTCGCCGTACCGGATCATGAGATCATGAAACAGAGACTGCCTCTGACACTGGCGACAGGAGTGATCAGTTTTATCTGTATCATCCTGCTCTTCATCCTTCTTTCCTTTAAACGGAACGGAGTGCTTCTTCCGGACAGAAAGGGAACCGGCGCGGAGGAAGAGGACGACCGCATGATTAATGTGGTCCTTCCCGACGGACGTGTGAAGCAGACAGAGTCCGCCGCGAGCCGCTGGATGAGTATCGCGCTGAAATGGGATGAGAAAACGCCGGAACAGCAGATCGCCACGGTGGTGAAGTTCCTTATCGGAATTCTGGCTGTCGCAATCTGCCTTGGCGTTGTGTTCAGGGAGGCGATCTTCCAGAAAGATTCTATCTTCAATTATATTGTTGACGGCGGCTGGGAAAAAGGCGTGAACATCTTTGCCATTACAGCCAGCATTATGATCATAGCCGTTGTTATGACCGGAACGGAGATCGTGAAGAGAATCCTGAAGCTCCTCGCTTCCGTGTTCGGGGCAAGAGGAGAGACGGTCTGCCGTCTGATCAGCAGCTTCATTAAATATGTCGCCATCGTTGCCATGCTGTATTACTGTTTCGCTCTCTTCGGAGTAGATACGGCGACACTGCTGGCGTCTGCCGGAATCCTCTCTATCGCCATCAGCCTTGGCGCCAAGGATATGGTGGGAGATATCCTGGCAGGACTGTTTATCATCTTTGAGGGCGAGTTCCGTGTGGGAGATATCGTCATGATCGGAGACTGGAGAGGAACGGTACTGGAGATCGGCGTGAGAACAACGAAGATCGAGGACGGTTCCAAGAACATCAAGATCATCCGCAACAGCAATGTTACAGACGTTATCAATATGACGAAGCGTTC
>DWXL01000094.1 GCA_019119235.1 Candidatus Blautia excrementigallinarum
TTTTTCCTCCTTTGTATGCCTGTGGTATTTATCATACAATAATCAACATGAAAATACAAGCCTTCCGGGGATTTGCTTGTTGCGAATAACTGGAAAAAAATATATAATATAGCAATGGACAAAAATAAAAGTGTTGAAAGCAGAGAAACGATCAGAATAAATAAATATCTGAGCAGCGCCGGCGTGTGTTCCCGCCGCGAGGCCGACCGGATGATCGAAGAGGGAAGAGTCAGCGTCAACGGACGCACGGTCCTTACCGGGGAGCAGGTGGACCCTTCGGCGGAAATCTTTGTGGACGGGAAACCGGTGGGGAAGACAACAGAAAAAGTGCTTCTTCTTTTTTATAAACCAAGGGGAATTGTCAGCAGTACGAAGAAACAGCGTCAGGAAATCACAGTTACAGAATACCTGAATTATCCTGCGCGCATCTACCCTGTGGGAAGACTTGACCGCGAATCGGAAGGCCTTCTTCTTATGACGAATCAGGGCGATCTGGTAAACCGTATTATGCGCGCGGGCAATTATCACGAGAAAGAATATCTGGTCACTGTGGATCATCCATTAACGGAAAATGTCCTCAGAGGCCTGGCGGGGGGAGTCCCGATCCTGGGCACCGTCACCCGCCCCTGCGAAGTATATAAGACAGGGGAGAAAAGCTTCCGGATCATTCTCACCCAGGGCCTGAACAGGCAGATCCGCAGGATGTGTGAATATTTCGGATACCGGGTAACAGATTTAAAGAGAGTACGGATCATGAACCTGACCCTGGACGGACTCCGGCCCGGAGAATACCGGGATATCCGTCCGGAAGAATGGGAAGAATTACAGAAAAGAATCGAACATTCATCAAATGAGACAGTGACAGGAGGACGTTATGGATACAGCCCTGCAGCAGATGAAAGATCTGGTAAAAAAGCTGAACGAGGCGGCAAAAGCGTATTATCAG
Organism: Candidatus Blautia excrementigallinarum; assembly: GCA_019119235.1. Classification (GTDB taxonomy): domain Bacteria; phylum Bacillota; class Clostridia; order Lachnospirales; family Lachnospiraceae; genus Blautia_A; species Blautia_A excrementigallinarum. The sequence goes on from DWXL01000094.1 coordinate 947, forward strand.
GAAGACCGGGAGATCATGGACAACAGAGAGTACGACGAACTGTACGACCGTCTGGAGAAAATGGAAAAAGAAACGGGGATCGTACTGGCGGACAGTCCCACCGTAAACGTAGGATACGAAGCCGTTGATTCTCTGCCCAAGGAAAACCACGAGACCCCCATGCTGTCCCTGGATAAGACCAAGGACAGGGAGGTGCTGAGAGAATTTATCGGTTCCCATAAGACCCTTCTCTCCTGGAAGATGGACGGACTGACCATTGTGCTTACCTATGATGGAGGAGAACTGGAGAAAGCCGTGACGAGAGGGAATGGCGTCGTGGGCGAGATCATTACCAACAATGCCCGTGTATTCCGCAACATTCCTTTGAAGATTCCCTTTCAGGGGCGTCTTGTGCTGCGGGGCGAGGCGATCATTTCCTATTCTGATTTTGAGCGGATCAACCGTTCTATAGAGGACGTGGACGCGAAATACAAGAATCCGCGTAATCTCTGCAGCGGTTCGGTGCGCCAGCTGAACAATCAGGTGACAGCTTCGCGCAATGTTTATTTTTATGCGTTTTCCCTTGTGTCCGCCCCGGGCGAGGATATGCACAATTCCAGAGAGTATCAGATGGAGTGGCTGAAGAAACAGGGCTTTGACGTGGTGGAATACAGAATCGTTACTGCGGACACACTCGACGGCGCGATGGACTATTTTGCTTCCGCCATAGAGAAAAATGATTTTCCGTCAGACGGGCTTGTGGCGCTGTATGACGATATCGCCTACGGGGAATCCCTGGGTACTACAGCGAAATTCCCGCGTAATTCGCTGGCGTTCAAATGGGCCGACGAGACGAGGGAGACAACGCTGCGGGAGATCGAATGGAGTCCGTCAAGGACCGGTCTGATCAACCCCATCGCCGTTTTTGATCCGGTGGAACTTGAGGGAACCACAGTAAGCCGCGCCAGCGTTCACAACGTAAGCATTGTAAAGGAGCTTGAACTGGGGATCGGAGATACCATACAGGTGTATAAGGCCAATATGATCATTCCCCAGATCGCGGAGAATCTTACAAGAAGCGGCGATCTTAAGATACCGGATATCTGTCCTGTGTGTGGGAAGGAAGCCCGGGTGATAAAAGAAAACGAAGTGGAATCCCTCTACTGTATGAATCCTGACTGCGTCGCCAAGAAGATCAAGGCTTTTACCCTTTTTGTCAGCAGGGACGCCATGAATATTGACGGGTTGTCCGAGGCTACGCTGGAGAAGTTTATTGCCAGAGGTTTTATTCACAACTTCGGAGATATTTTCGAGATCGGAAAATACCGTGACGAGATCGTTTCCATGGAGGGATTCGGGGAAAAATCCTTTGAAAACCTTATGGACAGTCTGGAGAAAGCGAGAGAAACGACGCCTGCCAAAGTGATCTACAGTCTTGGGATCGCCAATATCGGCCTTGCCAACGCAAAGGTAATCTGCCGGCATTTCGGCGACGATCTGGATAAGATCCGCCGGGCCGGTGAAGAAGAGATAAGCGCCATTGACGGGATCGGACCGGTAATCGCCCGCAGTCTGGCGGAGTATTTCCGAAATGAAGAGAACAACAGGAAACTGGATCATCTCCTGGCTCATCTGCATCTTCACAGTGAGGAGACGGCAGAAGAGCAGTCTTTTGCGGGAATGAATTTCGTGATCACGGGAAGCCTGGAACATTTTTCCAACAGAAGCAAGGCCAAGGCGCTCATAGAATCTCTGGGCGGTAAGGTGACGGGATCCGTGACGGGAAAAACCAGTTATCTGATCAACAATGATAAAACGTCCGGTTCCTCAAAGAATAAAAAAGCGGCGGAACTGGGGATCCCGGTTCTTTCCGAGGAAGAATTTCTGAAACTCGCGGGCAGGGATCCAAAAGAAAGCGAATAAGAATGCACGGCTTCCTGAGTCCGGGAAACAGACCGGTATGACAGCATGAAAAAGGAGGAGACAGAAAATGCCGATTAAAATACAGAGTGATCTTCCGGTAAAAGAAATACTGGAAAGAGAAAATATTTTTGTGATGGATGAAAAAAGGGCGATCCATCAGGATATCCGCCCGATCCAGATCCTGATCCTGAATCTGATGCCTCTGAAAGAGGAAACGGAACTTCAGCTTCTGCGATCGCTGTCCAACACGCCGCTTCAGGTGGATGTGACTTTCATGGCGGTGGAAAGCCATCAGTCAAAAAATACCTCTCTCAGTCACCTGAATAAGTTTTACCAGACTTTTTCGGAACTGAAGGATATGAAGTTTGACGGTATGATCATTACCGGCGCCCCGGTGGAACAGATGGAATTCGAGGAAGTGGATTACTGGGAGGAGCTGGCGCAGATCATGGACTGGACAGATTCTCATGTGACCTCTACGATCTTTCTCTGCTGGGCCGCCCAGGCGTCCCTGTATCATTTCTACGGGCTTGAGAAGAAACCTCTGGATAAGAAAATGTTCGGTCTTTTCTGGCATAAGGTGATGAACCGCAAGATCCCGCTGGTGAGAGGATTCGACGATATGTTCCTGGCGCCGCACTCCAGACATACGGAAGTCTCCGCGGCGGACATTCACGCCTGCGGCGAGCTGACGGTTCTGGCGGAATCCGAAGAGGCCGGAGTTTTCCTGGCCATGGCAGACGGCGGCCGCAGGATCTTCGTCATGGGACATCCGGAATATGACAGGATCACACTGGACGGAGAGTACAAACGTGATATGGGAAAAGGACTCCCCATAGAAATTCCCGAGAATTACTATCGGGATAACGATCCTTCCAACAAGCCCCTTCTGATGTGGCGCGCCCATGCGAATAATCTGTATACGAACTGGCTGAATTACTACGTTTATCAGGTGACGCCCTACGATATGTACGGAACGCCCTTCTGAGCCGGTGTTTACGGGGGATT
>DWXL01000095.1 GCA_019119235.1 Candidatus Blautia excrementigallinarum
GCATATCTGTATGGTCTGCCGTTAGACTACTACAAGAAATATAAGATCAGAAGATATGGTTTCCACGGAACTTCCCACAGCTATGTTTCCAAACATGCGATTCAGTTCCTGGGACTGGATCCGGATAATTCCAAAGTGATCGTATGCCACCTGGGCAACGGTTCCTCCATCAGCGCTGTGCAGAACGGCAAATGTATCGACACCACCATGGGTCTGACACCGCTGGAAGGCGTGATCATGGGAACACGTTCGGGAAGCATTGATCCGGCTATCGTTGAGTTCATTGCCAAGAAAGAAAACCTGGATATTGCAGGCGTTATGAATGTCCTCAATAAGAAATCCGGCCTTCTGGGACTGTCAGGCATTTCCAGCGATATGCGTGACCTGGAAGACGCGGCGGCAGAGGGTAACGAAGATGCGAAGAACGCAAGAGAAGCTCTTGCATACGGTATCGCGAAATATGTAGGTGGATATGTGGCAGCCATGAACGGCGTGGATGCCATCATCTTTACCGCAGGCATCGGCGAGAATGATAACCTTGTGCGCGAGGATATCTGTTCTTACTTTAAATATCTGGGCGTGACGATTGACAAAGAAGCCAACAAGAAGCGCGGAGAGGATATCGTGATCTCCACACCAGATTCAAAGGTTAAAGTTGCGGTTATCCCGACGAATGAAGAGCTTGCGATCTGCAGGGATACAGTTGCTCTTGTAAAATAATACAGCCATGTTCCTGCGGGAATACTGTTGTCAGCAAAAAGGGTTCATCTTATCCGGTGAGCCCTTTTTTGCGCACGTGAGCTGTGCCGGTGTCCCGTGCGGACAGCCGCTGTGCCGGACAGGACAGAAATCCGGCTAAAATTTCTGCAGAGCGGATAAAATTTCGTTGACAAATGAGAAAGGGATATGTATAATTGACTAAGTGTGAATAGGAGAAAGCTATGCAGATTCATTTATCAGATATCACGTTCAGTGAAGGAAAAACAATGCAGGTGACTGCAGAACTGGAAATGGACAGGATCAACTTTCAGCTGGGAGATTTTCCCATCCTGGAAAAAGAACCGGCAGAGCTTACTGTAGTCAATACAGGAGACAGGGTTCTTGAGATTGAAGGAGAGGGAAGCGTGACAGTTGGAATTCCCTGTGACAGATGTCTGGAGCAGGTATCCGTGAAGATTCCTTATCATATTAAGAAGAAGCTTGATATGAAGCTGACAGATGAAGAGAGGATCAATGATCTGGATGAAAGCAGCTATCTCACAGGAATGGACCTGGATGTGGACCGTCTGGTCTATCTTGAGGTACTGATGGGCTGGCCTTTGAAGACGCTTTGTAATGAAGACTGCAAAGGTATCTGTAAAAGTTGCGGGAAGAACCTGAACGAAGGTCCCTGCGGATGCGCCGAGGAGCCGAAGGATCCACGGATGGCAGCCATCAGTGATATATTCAGTAAATTTAAGGAGGTGTAACCTATGTCCATATGTCCAAAGAACAAAACATCCAAAGCAAGACGTGACAAAAGACGCGCAAACTGGAAGATGAGTGCTCCGAACCTGGTGAAATGCAGCAAATGCGGCGCTCTGATGATGCCTCACAGAGTTTGCAAGGCCTGCGGAAGCTACAATAAGAAGGAGATTATCAAAATCGAAGATTAATCAGAAAAACGGAATCCTGTACAGGGTTCTGTTTTTTATTGTACTGAAAATACAAATAATTTCAGGGAACAAAACAAAATTATTTAAATTAAATAAAACATAATATATATTGACAAAATAGTTTGTACAATTTATACTATGAATTAATCGGAATAAGTGGTGGAGTCTGTCATAATATTTCAAAAGTGCAGACAGTAAATACAATTATCGGTTGACTGTCGGGCATATGGATATATTATTTATTCTCGATTCAGATAGTAAGGCATACAGGGACCATCTTCTTATTTTCGACATTATAATTCTGGCCTGAAAAGAAAAAGAAAGGGAAAGGTGGTTTTTATGGAGCAGAATCTGTCACTTTTTTACGGGCTGTCCTTTCTGACAGCCGCACTGGCGTTTGCCTACGCTGCTTATCTTTATCTCTGGGTTAAGAAGCAGCCGACGAAAAACGCGAAGATCAGAGAAGTATCCGCGCTGATCAAAGCGGGCGCGAATACCTTCATGCGCAGGGAATATCTTATCCTTGCCAAATTTGCCGGTATCGCGGCGATCATTATCTTTATACTTCTTCCGTCTCCCATCTGGAGCGGCAATATTTTATCCAATGTTGAAATGACAGCAGCATACATACTTGGTACTGCCTTATCTGCCGTGGCAGGTAAGATCGGTATCCTGGTGGCGACTCATTCCAATTCCAGAGCGGCTGAAGCTGCCAAAAAGGGAATTGAGCCGGCTTTCCTTGTGGGATTCCGCGGCGGGGCCGTTATGGGGCTCCTTGTGGTGGGCTGTTCCCTTCTGGGCGTCGCGGCTGTGCTCATGGTAGTGGGAGACACCAGTATCATTCTGGGCTTCTCATTCGGAGCAAGCTCTCTTGCCCTTTTTGCCAAAGCCGGCGGCGGTATCTTTACTAAAACCGCAGATGTTTCCGCTGACCTTACCGGCAAGGTGGAACTGGGTATCCCGGAGGACGATCCTAGGAATCCCGCGGTTATCGCTGATAATGTAGGTGATAACGTAGGCGACGTTGCGGGAATGGGAGCGGATCTTTTTGACTCCAATGTGGCAGCCATGGCTTCTGCGCTTGTTATCGCGCAGTCCCTATCAGGCGGCGAATACAACAATATTTCCATGGTGTTCTGTTACGCGATCCTGGGACTTCTGGCTTCCATTATCGGCATTGCCAACGCCCGTATCGGAAAGAATGGAAACCCCACCCACGCGCTGAATATGTCCACATATATGACAACAGGAATCTTTCTGGTTCTTACCGCGGTGGCGACGGCTGTGTTTGACGGTTTTTCCTGGAGGATCTGGGGAGCCTCTACAGTAGGCCTGATCGTAGGAGTTATCATCGGTATTACCACGGACTATTTCACAGACGATTCCAAACCTATCGTTAAGAAAGTGGCCCACGCTTCACAGTCCGGACCGGCGTTTACCGTCCTTTCCGGCGTTTCCTACGGATTTATTTCCGCCCTTCCGGCAATGGTGGGTATTGCGGTATCCGCCCTTCTGGCCTATAAGATCTGCGAGCCCATGGGCGAGGGATACGCGATTTTCGGAATCTCCATGGCGGCAGTTGGAATGCTTTCCATCGTCGGTATGATCATCTCCAACGACGCTTACGGACCTATTGTGGACAATGCGAGAGGTCTCGCGGAGATGGGAGATCTGGGAGAGGATACGATCCGCAGGGCGGATGAACTGGACAGCGCGGGAAATACGGTAAAAGCCGTTACCAAGGGATTCTCTATCGGCGCCGCGGGCCTGACGGTAATTTCTCTTCTGGGCGCGTTTATGTCAGAAGTCAACGTCTCTCTTGCGGAAGCGGGAAGGGAACTTATCACCGGTTTTGATATCATGGAGCCGACAGTCTTCTTCGGCGTGCTGATCGGAG
>DWXL01000096.1 GCA_019119235.1 Candidatus Blautia excrementigallinarum
CATCGTCAAGGACAGAACCTTTTTTGTCGAATCCGTCGCCTTTTTTATGGGAAAAGCACGAAAAGCAAGTCCCTTTCATAGACTATAAAGAAATCCCCTTTGAGGTGCAGACTTGAAGACTTTCTCAAAACCTTTGACAGCGGCCGAAGAAAAAATCTATCTTCAGCGTTACCAGGAGGGTGATTTGGAAGCAAAGAATATTCTGATCGAGCGCAATCTCCGTCTCGTGGCTCATATCGTAAAAAAATATCAGGGAAGCGACGAGGAACTGGACGATCTGATTTCCATCGGTACCATCGGCCTGATCAAGGCGGTATCCACCTTTAACGCCGCTAAATCGGCCCGGCTTTCCACATACGCCGCAAGGTGCATCGACAATGAGCTTCTGATGATGTTCCGGGCGCGAAAAAAACGTTCCCGGGAAGTTTCCCTTTACGATCCCATCGGCACAGATAAAGAGGGAAATGAGATCAGTCTTCTGGACATTATCGAGAGTCCGCCTGTGGATATTGTGGAGGAGTATTCCACCAGAGAAAACATCTCCCGTCTGATGGCCTCTATCCGGGATGTCCTCTCCCCCAGGGAATATCAGGTAATCTGTCTCCGGTACGGTCTCGCAGGCGCGCAGGAACAGACCCAGAGAGAGATCGCCTCTACCCTGAAGATCAGCCGCTCCTATGTGTCGCGGATCGAAAAAAACGCTCTTCTGAAACTGCGGGGGATCTTCGGACCGGAACCGGATGAAATTCCGCCTCATGCGGGATAGAATGAAAAAGGAAGCAGAACTTCTGCGCTTTTCCAGTCACAGACATCTGCTTCCTTGATTTCCGTCTATCCCGTCTCTTATCTTACGAAATGATGATCACATCTCTGCTCTTCTCAGCAGATCGTATTTTTCCACATCACCGCCCAGATCAACCATAAGCTTCTGCTGCGGGTGAGGCGCGCTTTCCACAGAGTTTCCCTCTTCATCATAGATCGCCTTTACCGTTACCGTGAGATTCCTGCCGTCCGGCTTCATGATCTCGATCTCTTCCCCAACTGTAAACTTGTTTCTCTGGGTGATATGGACAAGACCTTTCTCATCCACTTCCTCCGCGTAGCCCAGATAGGTGTACTCCTTCACATAGGTGTTGCTGTCATAGATCTGGGTGTTTTCATCCGGTTTTCCATAGAAAAATCCGGTGGTAAACTGACGGTAGGTACAGTTGGAGATCTGGTCTCGGTACCAGTCCATATTCTCCCTGTACTTCTCCGGAGATTCCATATAGTCGTCAATGGCCTTCCGGTAGGTTCTGGCTACGGTAGCGACATAAAGGGCCGTCTTCATCCTGCCTTCGATCTTCAGGCTGTCGATCCCGCTGTTCAGGAGGTCGTCCATATGCTCTATCATACAGAGGTCCTTGGAATTGAAGATAAAGGTTCCCCTCTCGTTCTCAAACACCGGCATATACTCTCCCGGCCGGGTCTCCTCCACCACAGAATACTTCCATCTGCACGGGTGGGTACAGGCGCCCCGGTTGGCGTCTCTTCCCGCCAGATAACTGCTGAGAAGGCATCTTCCGGAATAGGAGATACACATTGCCCCGTGAACAAATGTCTCGATCTCCATATCCTCCGGGATATGCGCCCGGATCTCCCGGATCTCCTCAAGAGAGAGTTCTCTTGCCGTCACGATACGTTTCGCGCCCAGTCTGTGCCAGAAAAGACAGGTTTCATAATTGGTGTTGTTCGCCTGTGTGCTGATGTGGCATTCAATCTCCGAGCAGATCTCTCTGGCGTAGATAAAAATCCCCGGATCCGCTATGATCAGAGCGTCCGGCTTCAGTTCCTTCAGCTCCTGCAGATATTCCCGCACTCCGGGAAGATCTCCGTTATGAGCCAGGATATTGACCGTCACATATACTTTCACCCCATGAGAATGGGCGAAGGCGATTCCTTCCGCTATATCCTCATGAGAAAAATTCTTCGCTTTTGCCCGAAGCCCGAAGGCTTCTCCGCCGATATATACCGCGTCCGCGCCGAAAACCACAGCAATCTTCAGGACTTCCAGACTGCTGGCCGGCACCAGTAATTCCACTTTTCTCATCATACCTCACATTTCCGCCGTTCTCTCCGGCCTGACCTCACGCCGGGAGGCGTTATCCTTTTTCACACTCAGGGCCGCTCCGTCCCCCAGAGGGAGGATACTTGTCAGCAGCCTGGGATCATGTTTCAAAGCATAAAGATATTCCCGCATTCTTTTATAGATCGTGCGGTTCCTGCGCTCCACCAGATAATGGGACTGGATCAGCTCCCCTTCCTGGAGCACATTGTCGGACAGAAGGATCCCGCCCGGCTTCAGAAGCCTCAGAACGTCTTCCAGCCAGTGGATATACTGTCCTTTGGCGGCGTCCATAAAGATCAGGTCAAAGGAACCGGTAAGTTCCTTAAGGATCTCTCCCGCGTCCCCTTCCAGGAACGTGATCTGATCCTCTCTTCCTGCTCTCCGGAAATTTTCTTTTGCCAGCGGGATCCGCTTCTCATAGTTCTCTATCGTAGTGATCTTAAGGTTCTCCGGACCATATTCGCACATAAGAAGTGTGGAGAAGCCCACGGCTGTCCCCACCTCCAGAATATGCTCCGGCTTTTGGACAGCCAGAAGCGTCTTTATGAAACTCTGCATTTCTCTGCGGATAACAGGAACCTCCGATTCCAGAGCCTCCTTCTCCAGTTCTTCCAGAAAAGGAGTGTTTCCTGTATCCAGAGAATTGATAAATGTCCTCATCCTCTCTTCGACGATCACGATTCCACGCCCTCCTGCTCTGCGTCGCCGGCCAGGATCCCCATGATCCTGGTGGGAGTATAGGCCGTACTCAGAAGATATGTACCCGGTTTCAGCTGACCGCTGTAATTGGAGAGTTTCTCCTGTACCCAGAACACAAGAGCGTCCTCGATCAGTCCCTTGCTCTCCAGGGTCTTGCCGATATCATAGGCGGAAGCGCCTTCCTTGATGACCACCGTAACCTCCTGGCCTTCGCCGGGGCTCATGGCCTGTTGGTTGAAAACGTCATGCCCGAATTCATATGCAACTTTTCCCACCCAGATGATCAGGACGATCACGCAGACATAAAGCGCCATTTTAAACGCGCTTCCCGCAACGATCACTCCGGCTTTTCCCATCCGTTCTCTTGTTTCTCCCATAGGTTTCCTCCCTTTCGGTACTCTCCTCTCCTGCCTTCATCAGAGGGGAGGGATCGTCATGTCAATTCCCGCCGTCAGAGTTCTGCACACATGCTGTATCAGCCTGCACAGGGCAAGCTCCGCGTCAAGATATGCATTCACCTGGGGATCCCTTCTCAGATCCGCGGATTCTCTCGCAAGTTCCTCCACCGTCCCGAAAAGATTGCTGCGGTCCCCTTCATTCTGAAGCCGGAAATTATCCGCGCGGAACTGGCTGACTCTCTCCGCCAGCTCCGGACTGCGGCTTAAAATTTTTTCCTGTTCTTTGTATTCTTTATATATGCTGCTCTTTTTTATGGACACAAGAAGTGTCTGAATGTTTTTTTCAATGGTAGTGTTATCCATATGAATATCATGCCTCCATGATAATAGGCAGTATCATCGGTCTCCTCTTTGTCCGTTTCCATAAATAATCGCCCACGGCGTCCTTCACCGCAAGTTTGATTTTGCCCCAGTCGGTAATATGCCTGTCCACACAGGAATCCAGCGCCTGTTCCACCACTTCTCTGGCGTGATCCATCAGGTCTTCGGATTCACGCACATAGACAAATCCCCGGGATACGATATCCGGTCCCGCAAGGACGGTATTGCTGTGGCGTTCCAGAGTCATGACTACGATCATGATTCCGTCCTCCGCCAGATGCTGACGGTCGCGGAGTACGATGTTTCCAACATCTCCCACGCCCAGTCCGTCTACGAGGATTCCACCTGTCTGAACGCTGCCCGTGATCTGCGCGCTGTGTTCATCCAGTTCCAGGACATTGCCTGATGAAAGAATGAAAATATTCTCCTTGGGTATTCCCAGATCCTCCGCCACATGTTTCTGGGCGGTAAGATGACGGTACTCTCCATGTACCGGAACCGCGTATTTCGGCCGGACCAGAGAATAGATCAGCTTGATCTCCTCCTGACAGGCATGTCCGGATACATGAACATCCTGGAAGATCACCTTGGCGCCCTTCATGTAAAGTTCGTTGATCACCTTGGAGACAGCCTTCTCATTTCCCGGGATGGGATTGGAGCTGAAAATAATGGTGTCGTTTGGCTTGATCGTGATCTTCTTGTGGATATTGGCAGCCATACGGGAAAGCGCCGCCATGGACTCTCCCTGGCTTCCTGTGGTGATCAGCACTACCTGCTCGTCGGGATAATTCTTCACCTGGTCGATCTCGATCAGTGTATTCTCCGGAATTCTCAGATATCCCAGCTCGGAGGCCGTGGTGATGACATTCACCATACTTCTGCCTTCCACTGCAACCTTCCTTCCGAAGCGGTACGCCGTATTGATGATCTGCTGCACACGGTCCACGTTGGAAGCGAAGGTGGCTATGATGATCCTGGTACTCTTATGCTCGTTAAAAAGATTGTCAAAAACTTTTCCAACGGTGCGCTCGGACATGGTAAATCCCGGACGCTCCGCGTTGGTGCTGTCGCACATCAGCGCCAGGACGCCTTTCCTTCCGATCTCAGCAAAGCGCTGCAGGTCAATGGCGTCTCCGAATACCGGCGTATAATCCACTTTAAAGTCGCCTGTGTGGACTACGATTCCCGCCGGGGAATAGATCGCCAGCGCCGACGCGTCCTGGATACTGTGGTTCGTCTTAATAAATTCAATGGAAAAATCTCCCAGGTTGATCACCTGTCCGTGCTTCACCTCTTTCAGTTTGGTTGAGCGGACAAGATTATGTTCCTTCAGCTTGTTGGTGATCAGCGCAAGGGTCAGCTTCGTGGAATAGATAGGCACGTTCACCTCTTTCAGTACATAAGGCAGCGCGCCGATATGGTCCTCATGGCCGTGGGTGATCACAAACCCCTTCACCTTGGAAATATTCTCCTTCAGATAGGTAACGTCCGGGATCACAAGATCGATACCCAGCATGTCGTCCTCCGGGAAAGACAGGCCGCAGTCTACTACTACTATACTGTCTCCGTACTCGAATGCTGTAATATTCATTCCGATCTGTTCCAGACCGCCCAGAGGAATGATCTTCAGCTTCTGACCACTCTTCCTTCCTCTGCGCCCGCCGGCCTTAAGCTGGTTCCTGACCGGTATTTTTGCAGGATTCAGAGGCCCACTGTTCTTCATGGTCTGTTTTTCTGCATATTTGGCGCTGTTTTTCTGTTTCGGCCTGTTTCGGGATGATTTCTGTCTGGTTATCTGTTTTCTTGTATTGTTATCAGCAGCCGCTCTTCCCTGACTGCCGTTTCTTTTCTGTCTGTTATGATTATCAGTTGTCGTATTACTGTCACTTCTCAATCAATGCACCTCCATTTTTTTTTGCACGAAAACGCAGGAATACCACCGGCATTCCTTCCAAAATTCTTCTGTGCTGTTCTACATTTCCAGGTTCACGTCCTCCAGCATCTGCTCAAAAACTTTATAAACCGCCTGAAGCTCATCTTCGTCCTCTACCATCTCGTAGCAGGCTTCCGGACTGTCTTCCGGTGATACATCCTTCATAATATATGCAGACGCTTCCTCTTCTGAAGAATCAGATACAAGTAAATAGGAGACCCCTCCGATCATTGTCTGTTCTTCAATAAAAAATTCCTCTTCGGTTCCATCCGGAGACTGAAATCTTATTTTTTCCATGATGTCTTCCTTATCCGTTCGACAGGGAATCCAGATATCCCTGCAAGATCAAAACTGCTGCCACAGAGTCCAGATAATCCTTTCGGTTCTCTCTGCGCACACCGGCTTCCATAAGCGCACGCTCCGCTTCTCTGGTGGTAAGCCGCTCATCCCACATGATCACAGGCAGTCCCGTTCTCTTCTCTACCATCTCTCCGAATTCCAGAGATTTCTCCGCCCGTTCTCCCATGGTATAGTTCATATTTCTGGGAAGCCCGATCACGATACGCTCCGCCTGGTACTCCTTCACAAGTTCTTCGATACGGGCAAGGGTACGGCGCAGCTTATTCTCCTGCTTCCTCCAGATAGTCTCCACTCTCTGCGCAGTCAGCCCAAGAGGGTCGCTGACTGCCACTCCAACGGTCTTCGATCCGTAATCAAGTCCAAGAACACGCATACTTAACGTTCCCAGGATTTGTTCTTGATATACTCGTTCAGAAGTTCCTCTACCAGTTCGTCTCTCTCCACTTTCATGATCATGCTCCTGGCGCCCTTATGACTGGTAATGTAAGTGGGGTCGCCGGACATGATGTAGCCTACGATCTGGTTCACCGGGTTGTATCCCTTCTCATCCATTGCATTGTATACCAGATCCAGGACTTCCTTTACCTCAAGCTCCTGCTCGGGTTTGGTCCTGAAATACTGTGTATTTCCCAAATTGTTTTCTGTCATTTTCTCTCACGTCCTTACATAGTTAATCAATATTATTCTAATATATCTCTCAGTAAAATACAAGGAAAATCTGCCGGGGCTGTTCCCGGGACCCCTCAGGCTTCCGGCTTCACAAACAGAATATGGTTTTTTCCGCGCCCTGTTCCCACTGCGGTTATCAGATCGTTGACTTTCAGGGCGTCCGTTTTTTCCACCGCGGTCTTCACATATTCCCGGCTGTGTCCGAGGAAATATGTCTTTCCGTCGATCTCCGCTTCCTCCTCCAGAAGGATCTCAAGCTTTCTTCCTGTCATGGCGTTTTCGAATTCTGTCTGCCGCTGTTCGTTCAGTTCCAGAAGACGGTCGCTTCTGCGCGCCTTCACCGCTTCGGTAAGCTGTCCGTCCATGGCGGCGGCTTTCGTTCCCTGCCGTCTGGAATATTTAAAAATATGCGTCTCATAAAAATGAATGCCGCTTACAAATTCATAAGATTCCAGGAAGTCCTCTTCTGTCTCCTGCGGGAAACCGACGATCACGTCTGTCGTCAGCGCCGGCATATCGTAATACCTGCGGATCAGGGCGCATTTCTCCTCATACTCCGCCGCCGTATATTTTCTGTTCATATTCCGGAGCGTTCTGTCGCAGCCGCTCTGAAGCGAAAGGTGAAAATGGGGACACACTTTCGGCAGAGAGGCGATCCCTTCCATAAATTCTTCTGTGATGATGCGCGGCTCCAAAGAACCGAGACGGATCCTTCTGATCCCCGGCACCTCATGGACAGCGCGGATCAGAGACAGAAGGTTCTCTTCTTTCTGTTCCTTAAAATCTGTTCCGTAGGAGCTGAGATGGATCCCGGTAAGGACGACCTCCTGATAAGCCCGGTCTGCCAGAGCACGCACCTCCTTAAGGATATCTTCCTCCGACCTGCTGCGCACTCTTCCCCTGGCATATGGAATGATACAGTAGGAACAGAACTGGTTGCACCCGTCCTGCACTTTGATGTAAGCTCTCACATGTTCCGCCGTGCGGCTGATGGAAAGCCCCTCATATTCCCTGGTTCTGTTTATCTCGATAACGCGGGACGTCTTCTTATGTTCTATTTCATATTCTTCAAGAATATCAGCAATCTGATGCTTCTGATTATTTCCCAAAATGATATCCACAGACACGTCTTCTTTCAGTTTCGCCGTGTCTGTCTGGGCGTAGCAGCCTGCCGCCACAACAATGGCGTCAGGATTCATCTTTCTGGCTTTATGAAGCATCTGCCGGGATTTGCGGTCCGCAATATTCGTTACCGTGCAGGTATTGATCAGGTATACGTCCGCCTTTTCCCCGAAGGGAACGATCTCGTATCCCGCCTGTTCCAGAAGCTGCTGCATGGCCTCTGTCTCATATGCGTTTACCTTGCATCCCAGATTATGAAGCGCCGCTTTTTTTGTCATAATATAGTTCTCCTCTTTGGGAAATATTGGCATCCCTTCACGGGGATACCTGAGTTTACGGAAATTTAATACCCTTTCCCTTGACTTTTCACAAATGTACAGGTAAGATAAACCATAGGAAGTAACTGTAAAAATGAACCGCAGTTACGCATAACAGCTAAATTTCAAGGGAGGGTTCTTAAAATGAAAACTTTAAAAATCTCACTGAACTCTATCGATAAAGTGAAGGCATTTGTAAATGAGATCAGCAAATTTGACTGTGACTTTGATCTCGTATCCGGAAGATATGTGATCGACGCCAAGTCTATCATGGGTATTTTCAGCCTGGATCTGTCCAAGCCCATCAACCTGAATATCCATGCGGAAGGAAGCCTTCTGGAGTCTATTCTTAAAGTTGTCGAAGCATATGTGATCGACTGATCTCACTGCCGCCGTCCCGGCGGCATTCAGAGAAGATTTTTCCGGCAGGAGCTTTATGCTCCTGCCGTTTTTATTTGATCTCTATAACCTCTGTAGTCTCAATAGCCTCTTTCATCAGCTGATCGATCTTTTCGTCAAGTTTTTTCTCAGACCTGTGGATCACATTCAGATTCGGTTTTGTAACCGGATGTTTCGCTACGAAGATCGTACAGCAGTCCTCGAAAGGCTGGATCGACGTCTCAAAAGTGTTGATCTTCCTGGAGATTTCCACAATCTCCTGCTTGTCGAACCCGATCACCGGACGGTATACCGGAATCGTGCAGACCTCGTTGGTCGCCGCAAGGCTCTGCAGGGTCTGGCTGGCCACCTGGCCGATACTCTCTCCCGTGATCAGTCCCAGACAGCCGCTCTCTTTCGCGAAATGTTCCGCGATCCTCATCATATAACGTCTCATGATAATGGTCAGTTCCTCGTGGGGACACTGGTCATAGATGTAAAGCTGGATATCCGTAAAGTTCACCACATGGAGACGGATGGGGCCGCTGTACCGCGCCACCAGTTTCGCAAGATCCACAACTTTCTGTTTTGCCCTTTCACTTGTATAGGGCGGCGCATGGAAATATACGGCGTCGATCTTCACGCCTCTCTTGGCGATCATATATCCCGCCACCGGGCTGTCGATACCGCCTGACAGAAGCAGCATGGCTTTTCCGTTGGTGCCCACCGGCATTCCTCCCGGTCCGGGCAGCGTCTCGGAATACACATAAATCTTCTCTCTGATCTCCACGGACAGAGTAAGTTCCGGGGTATGAACGTCCACAGACGCTCCCGGGAAGTGATCCAGGATCACTCCGCCCAGCTCGGCGCTGACTTCCATGGAGGGAACAGGATAGGACTTCTTCGCTCTTCTCGTATATACCTTGAAGGTTCCGGAAAAATCCGGATACCTGGCCTGCATGTATTCCAGCACGTCTTTTTTGGTCTGTTCCAGACCCTGATCCGGGAAGATCATAACCGGACTGATGCCGACGATACCGAAAACTCTCTGAAGCGCTTCCACCGCCTCGTCAAAATCATAATTCTCCGGGCAGAGCACGTACACTCTTCCCTGTTCCTTGATCACCTGGAAGTCGCCTTCCACAGACTCCAGCGCCAGGCGCATCTGTTTTACCAGCGCGTCCTCAAAAAGGTATCTGTTTTTTCCCTTGATGGCGATCTCCGCATATTTGATCAGAAATGCGTGAAACAACATATTGATTCTCTCCTGTTCTTCTTTTATCTTCTTGAATATCTTCGCAGCATGGGAACCAGTTCCTCCATTGCCCTGAGGAAACAGTCCGCCTCTTCTATTGTATTACTCTCTGAAAAGCTCAGACGCACCGTGCTCTCGATCTGGTCTCCGGACATTCCCATCGCCGACAGTGTGGCGCTGGGCTTCCGCTTGTGGCTTGAGCAGGCGCTTCCGGCTGAGACATAGATCTCCCTGTCCTCCAGTGCGTGCAGAAGGACTTCGCTTCTCACTCCCATGACGCTGATACTTAAAATCTGGGGCGCGCCTTCTCTTAGGGGCATTCCGTTGATCCTGATATCCGGTATCCGCTCAAGACCTTTTGCGATATATTCTTTCAGGCTGTAAAGATGCTCATTGTTTTTTTCAAGATTGCGGTAGATTTCCTCTGCCGCGGCGCCAAGGCCCGCGATTCCCGGCACGTTGTCCGTACCGGACCGCATGCCGTTCTGCTGTCCGCCTCCCAGGATCAGCGGCTGCACTTTCGCTTTTTCACTGATGTAAAGGAAGCCCACTCCCTTAGGTCCGTGGATCTTGTGTCCGCTGACAGAAAGAAGGTCGATTCCCGCTTTTCTGGGATGTATACGGTATTTTCCGAAAGCCTGGATCGCGTCCACATGAAAAAGGGCTTTCGGGCTGAGCTCATGGACAAGCTTCCCGATCTCCTCCACAGGCATTACCGCCCCCACTTCATTATTTACATACATAACGGATACCAGGATGGTGTCCGGCCTGAGAACCGACTTCAGCGCGTCCAGCTTTATCCTGCCCTGATTATCTACAGGCACATAGGAAACTTCGAAACCCTGCTCCTGAAGGAATGCCGCGGGCTGGCTTACCGCCGCATGCTCCACCATAGTGGTCACGATATGGTTTCCGCTGCGCCTGTTGGCCATGGCCGCGCCGATCAGCGCCAGGTTGTTGGATTCCGTGCCGCCGGAAGTAAAAAGGATTTCTTTTTCTTGCACTTTCAGGATTCCGGCAATGATCCCGGCAGATTTTTTTACGTAATTCTCCGCTTCCACGCCTTTGCGGTGCATGGCGGAGGGATTGCCGTAATCCTCCATCATGGTCTTTACCACGATATCCTTTACAGATTCATAGCATCTGGTGGTGGCGGAATTATCAAAATATACTTCCACTTTATTTACTCTCCTCTCTCCAGCTGGAACATCAGGACAGAAAGAATAGCCATTCCCGCCGTTTCTGTCCGCAGGATCCTTTTCCCCAGGGTAATGGGGCTGGCGCCCTTTTCCACTGCCATTTTTACTTCTTCTTCCTCAAACCCGCCCTCCGGGCCGATAAA
>DWXL01000009.1 GCA_019119235.1 Candidatus Blautia excrementigallinarum
TACGAGGCAGAAGGAGATAAAATGCTGGAAAACACAGGGGTTTATGTCTGTACGGTGTGCGGATTCGTCTATGTGGGCGACGCGCCGCCGGAAATATGTCCTGTCTGCAAGGTGCCTGCCTGGAAATTTGAACGTGTAACAGAAAGGAGGGCGTGACCATGGCTGAAAAATATGCGGTAAGAAATCTCCGTCTCTGTACGAAGGACTGTCTCTGTCTCTATGTCTGTCCGACAGGAGCGACCGACACAGAGAACAGTATTATCGACGTGGAAAAATGTATCGGCTGCGGCGCGTGCGCAGACGCCTGCCCGTCCGCCGCGATTTCCATGGTTCCGAAGGAACTTCCTCCTCAACAGCCAAAAGAGGAGAAGGTTGTGGAAGCTCTCCGCGGTCTGCTCCAGAGCAAAGCAAAGGCGGAGAACCTGGCGGCGCAGATGCCGGACGCGCTGAGCGTCGCGGTGGAAAAATCAAGCCGGCTGATGGCGGAAGACCTTTGCAGGGAGGCGGGATTTATGCTTCCCCAGAGCGGAAATACCAGAGAATTCCTGGAGAGCATACGGGATTATCCCGGTATACCGAAAGAAACGGTGGAAAACCTGCTGGCTACTATCCAATTTAATGAAGATGATAAGAAAATGGAGGAAAACAAAATGGAAAGAGGAAAAAATCCCTTCGCGGGAACAAAAACAGAGAAAAATCTGTGGGAGGCTTTCGCCGGAGAATCCCAGGCGCGGAATAAATATACGTATTTTGCTTCTGTAGCGAAGAAAGCCGGTTATGAGCAGATCGCGGCTCTGTTCCTGCAGACTGCGGAAAATGAAAAAGAGCATGCAAAACTGTGGTTTAAGGCGCTTGGGGAACTGGGCGACACCGCGGAGAACCTTCTCCACGCCGCAGAAGGAGAAAACTATGAGTGGACGGACATGTACGACCGCATGGCCCGGGAGGCGGATGAGGAAGGTTTCCATGAACTTGCAGAGCAGTTCAGGGGCGTTGCCGCCATTGAAAAATCCCACGAGGAGAGATACCGCAAACTTCTGCACAATGTAGAGGCGAAACAGGTATTTGAAAAGAGTGGCGTGACGCTTTGGGAGTGCCGTAACTGCGGACACCTGGTAATGGGATCCAAAGCTCCGGAGGTATGCCCTGTGTGCAAACATCCGCAGGCCTTCTTCGAAGTGCGGGCAGAAAACTATTAAATAGGAATGAGCGTTTTAGCGCCGGCCGGATCTGGCCGGCGCTTCGCTGTCTGCGGGATATTTTCCCGGCAGACAGATTGACAATCAGGAATTCCCGGTGCTATGATTTTACCAATCGGTTTTATGGAGGAGGGCTTTTTATGAAGCAGATCACATTGGGAAAAACAGGGATCACAGTGCCTCAGAACGCTTTCGGAGCGCTGCCGATCCAGAGAGTAAGCAGAGAATACGCGGTAAAGCTGCTGCGCCGGGCGTACGAGGGGGGCATGCGCTTTTTTGATACGGCCAGAGCCTACAGCGACAGCGAGGAAAAAGTGGGTGAAGCCTTTGCGGGAATGCGTGATAAAGTATATATCGCCACAAAAACCGGGGCGAAAACTCCGGAGGAATTTTGGGCGCATCTGGAGACGTCGCTGAAAAATCTCCGCACAGATTACATAGACCTGTATCAGTTCCACTGCGCGGATCAGTGCTACAGACCGGGAGACGGCACGGGAATGTATGAATGCATGGAAGAGGCGAAGCGTCAGGGGAAGATCCGCCATATCGGTATTACTGCTCACAAGCTGTATATTGCGGAGGAGATCGTGAAGTCAGGCCTTTATGAGACTCTTCAGTATCCTTTCAGCTATCTCTCTTCCCAGAGGGAGGAAGAACTTGTGGAAAGCTGCCGGGAGGCGGATATGGGATTCATTGCCATGAAAGGACTGGCGGGAGGCCTGATCAACCGTTCCGAGGCTGCCATGGCGTTTATGTCCCAGTTCGAACAGGTTCTTCCCATATGGGGGATCCAGAAAGAAACAGAACTGGAAGAATGGCTGAGCTACATGGAGCATACGCCGGAGATGAACGGTGAGATCGCGGCCTTTATTTCCGGAGAACAGAAGGAGCTGACAGGAGAATTCTGCCGGGGCTGCGGATACTGTATGCCGTGTCCCGCGGATATCCAGATCAATACCTGCGCCAGAATGTCGCTGATGCTGCGCCGGGCGCCGTCACAGGCATGGCTTACGCCGGAAATGCAGGCGGAAATGAAGAAGATCGAGGGATGTCTGGGCTGCGGGCAGTGTATGGAAAAATGTCCCTATGATCTGAATACCCCGGAACTCCTGAAAAAGAATTATGAAGATTACAGAAAAGTACTGGCCGGTGAAGTAAAGGTACAATAATGAACGACACAGAAACACTGATGAAAAAATGCCGTCTCTGTCCCAGAAACTGCGGGGCAGACCGGCTGTCCGGAAAGAAGGGGTACTGCGGCGCGGGCGCGGAGATCCTGGTCGCCAGGGCCGCGCTTCACATGTGGGAGGAACCCTGTATTTCCGGAAGCGAAGGATCAGGAGCTGTGTTTTTCTCCGGATGTTCTCTTGGATGTGTCTTCTGCCAGAACCGCAGCATTTCCAGAGGGGAGCGCGGCGAAAAGATTTCGGCAGAGCGACTTGCGCAGATCATGCTGGAACTTCAGGATCAGAAAGCAAATAACATCAACCTGGTGACGGCCGGACATTTTGTTCCGCAGATCGCGGCGGCGCTTGCGCTGGCAAAAGAACAGGGTCTCCAGATCCCGGTGGTGTACAACAGCAGCGGTTATGAGAAGGCGGAAACACTTGGAATGCTTTCCGGCCTGGTGGACGTCTATCTGCCGGATTTCAAATATATGGATCCTGAGCTGGCCGCGGCGTATTCCCGCGCGCCGGATTATGTGGAGACGGCAAAAGCGGCTCTTAGGGAAATGCTCTCCCAGGCGGGTCTCCCTGCGTTTGACGGGCGGGGAATGATCACAAGAGGGGTGATCGTGCGCCATCTGCTCCTTCCCGGGCATGTGGTGGATTCCCGGAGGGTAGTGGAATACCTTTTCAAAACATATGGAAACAGGATCTATATCAGTCTTATGAATCAGTATACGCCCATGCCTGCCGTGGCGGCGGATCCCCGGCTCTCCAGAAAAGTGACGAAGAGAGAGTATGACAGGCTGGTGGATTACGCCCTGTCCCTTGGAGTGGAGCAGGGATTCATTCAGGAGGGCGAAACCGCGAAAGAAAGCTTTATTCCTGAATTCGACGGAGAGGGAGTGAAAGAAAATGAACTTAATAGATAAAGACAAAATTTTCATGAAAGAAGCGATCCGCCTGTCAGAGATGGCGGTGGAACACGGAAACGAACCCTTCGGCGCGGTGCTTGTGAAGGACGGCGAGATCGTATACACAAACGAGAACCAGATTTACACCGCAGCGGAACCAATGTTTCACGCAGAGATCGGACTTATGCGCAGATTCTGCCATGA
>DWXL01000097.1 GCA_019119235.1 Candidatus Blautia excrementigallinarum
CTGTCACACAGTTGTTCCCCCGCATATAATAACCCAGAGAATCTTCCTGCTGCCGGGATCTGTACATATTGGAATATTCAGGCGGCCGGAAACAGTTAAAATGATATGAGGGGTTTTATGGAAATAAAAGGCATCGACGTTTCTGCATGGCAGGGAAAGATCAACTGGAAAACAGTCGCGGACTACGGCATGGGTTTCGCCATTCTGAGAATCACAGAAGCGGGTAATGTGGCGGACAGTACTTTTGAGGCCAATTATGAGGGATGTTCCCGGTATCAGATCCCCACAGGAGTGTACCGGTACAGCTACGCGATGACTCCGCAGGAATCTGTACGGGAAGCCGAAAAAGTGGTCCAGATCCTGAACGGGCGTGAACTCCGGTTTCCGGTTTTTCTGGATCTGGAATGGAAAAATCAGAGAGTCCTCGGATCCTCCGGCGTTGAAAAAATCGCCGAAGCGTTTGAAAAAGTCATCACCGCGGCCGGATACCGTTTTGGAATCTACTGTAATGTGGACTGGTATCAGACCATGATCAGTTCTTCCCTGAAAAAATATGATTTCTGGATCGCCAGATATCCCGCCAGCGACGACGGATGGATGAAGGAAAGTCTCCGCCCGGACTTCGGCGTGGGCTGGCAGTACTCCAGCAAGGCAAGGATCCCCGGCATTTCCGGATATGTTGACCGGGACGTGTTTTACAAAGATTATGCGGATGAAAACACCTCCGATGAAATAAAAGGTTCGGAAGACGAAGACAGCGGAGAAAAAGACGGCGCAGAAAACCTGTGGGAAAGGACCCGGCGCCTTATGGCAGAACAGACAGGATATCTGGAAAAACGTTCAGATAAGGATCTGGACAGCAAAACCGCCAACGCGGGGTACGGAAATTATACAAAATACGCCCGGGACGTAACCTCCTGGGGGCTTCCCGGATATCAGGGACAGCCATGGTGCGCCGTGTACCAGTTCTGGATCTGCGCAGAAATTTTCGGCAGACAGAGAGCACTTGAAATTATGGGAAACGGTTTCTACAACTGCAACAGCGTCCGTTCTCACGCAAAATCAAAAGGCACCTAGCACAGCGATCCCCGGACCGGCGCCATCGTCAATTTCCGGGACGGCGCCCACATGGGACGCATAACCCGTATTTCCGGAAACAAAATCTACACTAACGAGGGAAACACCTCGTCCGGAAAAACAGATACCGTCGAACCCAACGGCGGCGCCGTGGAGGAAAAATCCTATACCATAGGGAACCCGCAGATAGACGGTTATCTGTGGATTGATTATAAAGAGGATAACGGTTCCGGAGAACAGAATAAAAAGGAAAGGCTTTTTGTGGGCATGGTAACCGCCACCGAGCTGAATGTCCGCACCTGGGCGGGAACAGAATATCCCCGGATAAAATCCTATCCGGTCCTTGCCAGAGGAAATCTGGTGGACGTCATGAACTATACGCAGACTGCTTCCGACGGAAGCGTCTGGTACTATATACGTATCGCCGGAAAATACTATGGTTTTGTACATTCTCAGTATATACTCCGGCAGTAAAACCGGAAAGCCGCGCATTACGCGCGGCTTTCGCTCCTGATCTGGTACAGATCCACATTTCCGAGAGTTTTTATAAAAACAGCTTCCGCATTCTCGTCATAATATTCATGAATATACGCCATGGTAAGATCGATCTGATCGTCGATCAGATATACGCTCTCATTATTGATCATATCCCTGTACGGATTTTCGATCCCGTGTTCCCGCATCTTGTCCACAATACCCGGAGTGCGGCATTCCCATCCGCCAAACCAGTAAATATTATCCAGAAGGTTCTCCGGCATCCGGTCAAAGGGGCCGTAGCAGACAATCTCCGAGACCATGCCGCTTTTGGCAAGATATACATGGTCTTTATCTGTTCCGATCGTTTCCAGCACCGCCCTCTGGCTGACTCTTGCCTCGGGAATCGAGGAAGTGTTTATACGCCAGTCCTTTATCCACAGAAGCTGGCTGGCAATGAGGACCGCAACGAACAGGACCGGAGCTGTCCTGCCGGCAACCGCGTCCATATGCGGTTGCCGGTCCCCCGAATCTGATATCAGCCAGAGCACCACAAGGCATACGCTGAACCACAGTCCCACGTCTACGCGGTTCACCATATATCTCCCCTGGCAGTACAGATAAAAATAGACAGCCCACAACAACACCGTTTCTCCAAGAAGAGAAAGCACCGCAGCCCTTGTCTTCTTTCCGAAGATCAGCCAGTATGCCAGAAACGCCCCGCAGTAATAAACGGGAGCCAGTTTCGAAAGATCCCGGGGGATTCTTTTGGTAAAATTCAACGCCTGTTCAGGCCGGATCGTATATCCGCTTTTTTCCTGAACCAGCTGTTCCATCACTTCAGAAGTGAATCTGTCCGGATCGTTAAAATTCCACGTCCTGTATAACTCATAGGCTTCCCGGGTAATTCCAAGTTCCTGGTATATTTCCGTGCTGTCATAGCCCGGGAATCCGTAATCCAGAAGCTGGGACCGGAGGCTGTTAAACTCCTGATATTCCTGCCACCCGGCGCTTCTGTACATAAAGGAATCCACCGTTCCCGCCGTTCCCGCAGATATCAGCAGAACGGCAAAAACTCCCGCGCAGACACCAATCTTCCGGATCGCATAATTTCTGAACCGTTTTCGCAGTGTAAGGAGAAAATATATCCCAATCCCCGCCATCAGGGCGCTGCTGGCCCAGAACTGGTCTTCCCGGTACATAAAGCCCAGAAGTCCCAGCCCGATACCCCAGAGAAATTCCCATATATGGAATTTCTCCTGTACGATCACATGAAACAGAAGAAACACAGCCGCAGCCGCCGCAATACCGCCCGTCTTGGTAAACTGTATATGGATATAGGTCTCATATCCGAAACAGCACAGCAGAGCCAGGGAAAGCCACAGTCCGATCCACCCTTCCATTCTGTTGATCAGTACATAGGAAACCGCGCTGAACGCCGCCACAAGAACCGCGTACTGAAATATGGTATACCACGGCAGTCTTCCCGTCGCCTGATACAGAAAACGGTAGATCAGCCCCAGGATATAATTCTGAAAAACCAGATGCGCGTCTTTCACTCCCCTGAGGCCGCTGCCGAATTCCGCAAAAACAATATCGTCGTTCGTCTCAAAAGAAGGCCTCATAACGAGGACTATAACAGCCATTGCCAGGAGGTTCAGTCCCACAGCGGCCCCGAAAACGGAACGTTTATTTTTTCTTAAAACCGGCAATTTTACTTTCATGGAATCTGTTACTTCACAGTCTCTTCTTCACAGGAACCTGCGTCTTCTGCGGCTTCGGCCTGTTCTTCTCTCTCTTCAGATCCGTCTTCGCCTTCTGTATGCCCTGCATCCTCAGGCTGTTCTGTCTCTTCTGTATGCTCCGCTTCCTCAGTGACGTCCTCTACAACGTCGCCCGCATCCTCTTCCGCTTCGCGGACCGTACAGGCCGCCCCGCAGTGAGGACAGAAGGAGGCGTTTCCTTCCACGCTGCTTCCGCAGGAAGGACAGATTTTGCGACCTCTGACTCCCGCAAGCCCTTCTTTGTAATCGGCGATTTTGTCCATCCGCTGATCGATCTGCTCGCAGAGGATCTTCTGGGCGTCCTCAAGCGGAGCTCCGTCAAGATAACGCTTATAAATGATCCGGCCTATTTCCGCCATGATCTTCTGGATCTGCCGCTCTTCGCCGGCGATCCTGTTCTTCATTTTCTGGGATTCATAAAGGTTTTCCGCCTTCCCTCCCAGTTCTCTCGCGGTTCTGCTGATCGCTGTTCCCAGTCCGTCAAAAAAATCTTTTCCCATAAAACTACCTCCCTGTCATTTCTGTTCAATCTCAACCCCGGGCCGTCTCCAGAAGGGGCGTTTCCTGTCCCCTCAGAAGGATCTTCGGTCCTCCGGTCCCATCGATATATTCTCCTGTGATGATCACCTGCCCGATGCTGTCGTCCTTGGGGATCTCATACATAATATCCAGCATATATTCCTCCAGGATCGCTCTCAGGGCACGGGCGCCGGTCTTCTTTTCCATGGCTTTCGCCGCGATGGCGTGAAGAGCGCCGTCGTCAAATTCCAGCTTCACCTCATCCAGCGCAAGAAGCTTCTGGTACTGTTTCAGGATCGCGTTTTTTGGTTCGCGCAGGATCTGAACCAGCGCGTCTTCCGTCAGGCCCTCCAACGTGAAGACAATTGGCAGACGTCCGAGGAATTCGGGGATCATGCCGAAAGATCTCAGATCGTCTACCGTCACCTTCTCCAGGAGATGCGGGTCATTATCGTATTTATCTTTCAGATCAGCGTAAAATCCGATAGACGCCTGCTTATTCAGACGCTCCTTGATGATATTCTCCAGATCCGGGAATGCGCCGCCGCAGATAAACAGAATATTCCTTGTATTTACTGTAACCAGGGGGACCATGGCGTTCTTGCTTCCGGCTCCGACGGGAACCTCCACTTCGCTTCCCTCCAGGAGCTTCAAAAGCCCCTGCTGGACTGCTTCGCCGCTTACGTCCCTCTGATTGGTGTTTTTCTTCTTCGCGATCTTGTCAATTTCGTCAATAAAAATGATTCCGTGTTCCGCTTTCTCTATATCGTTGTCCGCGGCGGCCAGAAGTTTCGACACCACGCTTTCGATATCGTCGCCGATATATCCCGCCTCGGTCAGAGACGTTGCGTCCGCGATCGCCAGCGGAACATCCAGAAGCCTGGCAAGAGTCCTGACAAGATATGTCTTGCCGCATCCTGTGGGCCCTATCATCAGCATATTGGACTTCTCGATCTCAATCTCGTCCATGGTATCTGTGGCAACGCGTTTATAGTGATTGTATACTGCCACAGACATGACTTTCTTGGCGTATTCCTGGCCTATCACATATTCGTCCAGAGACGCCTTGATCTTATGGGGAGCCGGTATCTTCTTCAGATCCAGCGCAGGCTTTTTCTCCTCCGCCTTTTTCTTCTGAGGCGCCTTCCTGGGCTGTGCCATCTGGTTCTGAAGGGTTCCCAGATCGATCAGGCTCACGCCGGGCATATTGAACAGATCGGAATAATTAAAGCCGCCACGGCTGATCTGCTGGTTTACGCTGTCAAAACTCTTCTGCATACAGTCAGAACAGATATGTATATTATTGGGAAGATCGATCAGTTTGCCGGTCTGGCTCTCCGGCCTGCGGCAAAGCGTGCAGAATCTCATCTGGTTCTTTTTGTCCTCGTCGCGGTCATTATTTTCTCCCTCTGTAATCTCGTCTTTATAGTTATCTGTCATATATACTCCTTTCCAGTCCGCGTTCCGCCTGTCCCATACAGACGCTTCCGCCTATGAAAGTTCACGCGCAACGCATAAACGCACAGACATCCGTCTCCTGGCCCGGAGCCGCTGTCTATGCGTTCATTATATCATAACCCTCAAATATCTAACATAAACTTTTTATAAAAATTGCCTCAGTTCCGGTACTCCGGTCTGGATCCCATGGTAACTTCCAGAGTTTTTTCTACATACTGACCGTTCTCCGCTCTGGCGATAACCATCTCCACCGTTTCACCGGCGGCATAATACTGGATTTTGTCCTGAAGATCCGCTTTACTGCTGATCGTCTGTCCGTCCAGTTTCTGGATGATATCTCTCGGCTGGATCCCCGCATTGGCCGCAGCCTCTCCGTCCACAACAACAGAGACAAGAACACCTGAAGGAACATTATACATCTGGGCCGCCTCGGACGAAAGATCCAGAAGGTTAACTCCCAGATACCCGCTTTCTGACGCGTCCAGCTTTTCCCTTGTCTGACGGTTCATCAGATTCTCCAGGATCGGCTGCGCGGTAGATATGGGAATTGCATAACCCATGCCTTCAACTGCGTTATCTGCGTACTTGGCTGAATTAATGCCGATCAGATCGCCGTTCATATTTAACAGCGCGCCTCCGCTGTTTCCCGGATTGATAGCCGCATCTGTCTGGATCAGTCCGGAGCTGACTCCGTCTTCCGTGGAGATGCTTCTGTCCAGAGCGCTGACCCATCCGGATGTGACAGACTGGCCATAGCCAAGAGCATTGCCGATAGCCACTACCTGCTCGCCCACCTTGAGGGAATCCGAATCTCCGATCTGGGCAATCTTGATCTGCGAGAGTGTGTCAGCGGGTATATCGGATTTATTCACAGCGACAACCGCAAGGTCGTTGGGTACATCCGTTCCCTTGACCACGGCAGTGACCGCGTCCTCTACGTTAATGTCGCTCTCGCTTCCTGCAGATTCCGCAGTTTCCTCAGCGGCCGCCGCCGCGTCGTTCCCTATAAAGCATACGCTTAATGTATCGGCGCCTTCCACAACATGATTATTGGTCGCGATGAGCAGCTCGTCTTCGTTCTCGCCTACAATAATGCCAGATCCGCTCCCTTCGCTGGAATACTTACGGGTTCCGTATCCGCCGAATCCATAAAAACCAAACAGATCCGGTATCTCCTGTATACTTACCGAGGTAATTGCGACCACAGCCGGCATGGCGGCTTCCGCTACCGAGGCGACCGAGCCGTTCGAAGAAGCGGAACCTGCTCCTGCGGCTGAAGTATCAGAAGTATTCTGCACCACAGTAAGCGGTTCTGTAGTCTGTACATCCTGCTCCGTGCCCGCATGCCTCTCCGCTATACCGTTCACGCACTGAAAAGCAGCACCGGCCACAAGGCCAAACACTGCCGCCAGCGCGATCGTCCCCGGAAGTTTCTTCCATATAGTATCTTTTTTTCTGTGTTTTGGCGACGATTCTTCCTGGATGGCGGAAGTCCTCTGCTGAAACTGATAATGCGCATACGGAGATGCAAAATTCTCCCGGTTTCTATATAAAGCTGTATTCTCTGTATTATCGTTCCCAGGAGCATTATGATCCCAGATTCTGTCGTCATCCATAATATCTGCTCCCTTCTGTTTTAATCCTCTTTTTCTTTATAGAAATCAGTTTAACAGGGAATTGTGTTCAAAATGTGACAACTGTTTTAAAAAAGCATGTTTATCATATATATTGCGGTTATTTCCGCCAGTAATCCTTATTCATGCTGCACCACCGTACCATCCGGGCAGGCAGCCGGCGGTAATTCTTCCCCGCCAGATATCCGGCATATTTAAAACCGCTCTGAAGTACGAATCCCGGGATCAGCCTTCTCCTGCCGTTCACGCAGAGATACCGGAATGTTTTTTTTACCAGCCGGATCCCCTCGCTTTCGGATGAGGCCGTCTGAAAAACCTCCGGATATTCCGCCTGCGAAACGCCGAGGTCAAAATTCCTGCGGAACTGCTGCATACATGTGTAATTATGGGAATGGATCACCTTTGCGTCCGCCGCATAGGCGATCCGGTACCCGTGTTGGATCACCGCGGAAGCATAGATCATATCTTCATTAAAAATAGTATGTCCGGTAAATCCTCCCAGACTTTCATAAACGTCTTTTCTGTATGCCGCGCACACGTTGGAACAGAAAAAAGTCTTGATCCCGTATACCGGAAGATCTTCACGGGATTTTACTGAAGATTTGTCCGGATAATTAAAAGATCTGGTATACCGTTCCACAAAACTGCAGGACGCGTTGGGCAGCTGTCTCGCGTAAGCTGCCGCTGTCTCCGGCTCTTTCAGCGGCGCTGTCAGATTCCGGATCAGATCTCTGTCCGCCGGAAGGGCGTCCTGGGTCATAAACACCATGATCTCCGCGTCCGTAAGCTCTGCCGCTTTCCGTCTCGTACCTCCGTGGTCGAACTCTTCTTTTTTTATATGATGGACTTCTGTAAAGGGGAATTCCTGTTCCCAGCGGGAATCCCAGAATTTTTTTTCTGTATTTATGATCACGACCCGGCGTACCGGAACACTCTGCTGCTTTAAACGTTCCAGCAGGAGGCGGAATTCTTTTCCCGGCCTGTAGGTGGGAATTATTACATCAATCGTTCTGTTGTCCATAAATCTTCTCCTGATACTGACAGGAGGGAATCTCTCTGTCGAGAAATCCCCTCCTGAATCTTACGCTGCTTCTGCGGATGCGTATATGCCGCTTTCTTCTGTATAGCCGCTGTCCCCGCCGTTGACGTCGCCGCCGCTTTCATCCACATAACCGCCGGTGTCTCCACCGCTGACATCGCCGCCCTCCGTTCCGGGATCTACGTAATCGCCATCGGAACCGGAGTCATCATAACCACCGTCGCCGGAGTCATCGTAGCCGCCGTCGCCGGTGTCTCCACCGCTGACGTCGCCAGAGCCCGGGTCATCATAACCGCCATCGGAACCGGGATCATCATAGCCGCCGTCATAGTCCGGCTCTTCGTAGCCGCCGCCGGATCCTGAATCGCCATAACCATCGTCATAATCCGGCTCTTCATAGCCGCCGCCGGAACCGGGATCTTCATAGCCGGTGTCCCCGCCGGTTCCAGGATCTTCATAACCGGTGTCTCCGCCGGTTCCGGGATCTTCATAGCCGGTATCTCCCATACTGTCCGCAATCTGGTCTGTGGTATCTGTCCAGCCGCTTCCGTCGTTCTGGAAGAATATTGTTGTATTATCGTCAACATCTTCTGTCTGCGGAGTCTGTACAGTGTCAAGATTATCGGCGCCGCCGACGATCTCCAGAATCCTCTCACTGTTCGTCTTCACTGTAGAGGAGGGCGTATATGCCTCATCGCCGTACAGGAACTTGTGCAGTTCCGCCACATTGGTATCCAGATCCGTAGGCACAATCAGGCTTCCCCTACCGGAAATATTCGCGAACTTGTAGTTTGTCGGGAATCCTGTCGTCTCGTTGATGCTGTATCCGATCAGGGTAGGCAAAAGCTGCAGGATCTCTGTCTTGTTCACAGACGTGCTTACCATGGGGAACACTTCATCCATGATATCAAAGATTGTGCCCAGGCCTGCTTTCTTGGCCTCCTGCACGATCATCTGGATCACCTTTCTCTGACGCTCCGTACGTCCCATATCCAGACTCGCGGTATAACGGATACGGCAGTAGGATGTAACCTGCACGCCGTTCAGATGATATCTGTAGTCGATCTTCTCGATGTCTTCCGGCTCCGGCGGAAGCTCGATGGGAGTATAATCCAGGCCTGTATCTTCAGCGGTTTCCACACAGTAATTATTCATGTGGACGATCTCCGCGTAGGACATATCCATATCCAGTCCGCCGAGGCAGTCAACGATCGTAGCCAGAGCATTGAAATTCACCGTAGCGTAATCTGTGATATTCAGGTCAAGATTCGTATTCAGCATGGTGATCGCCTGCTCCGGACCGCCGTAGGCGTAAGCCGCGTTGGCCTTGGAGTAGGTGCCGTCTCCCAGATTCAGCAGTGTATCCCTGTATACAGATACCAGCTTCACTTCCTTGGTATCATTATTGACACTGGCAATGATCATGGTATCGCTGTTTTCGGTATTGAGCGCCGGATTCTTATCTCTGTGGTCAATGCCGAAAAGAGCGTAAGTGGTATATCCGGTCAGCTGGGAAGTCTCGGAATCAATGGCGTCCTGAACTTCCTGATTGACATGTATCTTGCTCTCGTCCACCGCAGGCTGGTTCACTTTATCCAGCTTGGAATTCAGCTGTCCGTATACATACAGACCGCCGATGAACAAGAGGAGAACAATAATCTCCACTGCAAACAGTATCTTTTTTTTCATGTTCTTTCCCCTTATCTTAATTAATATGCATTCTTATTGATGAAACCTTTGAAAAATGTCAAAAACAGAATCTTGATATCAAATCCTATCGTCCAGTTCTCGATATAATAAAGGTCGCAGTCAATGCGTTTCCTGATGGAAGTATCTCCCCGGTATCCGTTTACCTGCGCCCATCCGGTCAGTCCCGGGCGGACCTGATGCTTCACCATATATCTCGGGATCTCTTCCCGGAATTTCTCCACGAAAAACGGCCGTTCCGGTCTGGGACCGACAAGGCTCATATCCCCTTTCAGAATATTGAAAAGCTGAGGCAGCTCGTCAATGCTTGTCCTTCGCATAAATCTGCCGATCCCGGTCACCCTGGGATCGTTCTTTACTGTCCACGCCTTCTTCTCCTCCGCCTCCGGCTGAAGCTCCATGGACCGGAATTTGTACATCCAGAATGTCCGGTTATGCAGTCCCACCCGTTCCTGCCGGTAGATCAGCGGTCCGGGCGAAGTCGCCTTGATCAGGATACACATAAGGATCATTACCGGCGAAGAAACTATGATCGCCGCAATGGAACCCACGATATCCATCAGCCTCTTTACCATTGCGTTGAAAGTATTGCTCAGCGGAACATACCGGATGTTGATGACCGGGAGCCCCAGGATGTCCTCCGTATAGGGCCTGGTGGGAATGATCTTATTGTAGTCCGGGATAAATTTCGTATGGACTCCGGACTTCTCACACATGCCCACGATCTCCTCCAGCTGGTAATACTCGCTCAGACCCAGCGTGATGGCGATCTCGTCCAGCCTGTTGGCCGGAAGTATCACGGTAAGATTGGCGATCCTTCCGATCACCTTCACTCCTTTATATACAGTCCCCGACGGCACATTGTCATCCAGGATCCCCCTGATGATATAACCCCACTGGGGATTCGCCTGAACCCTGTCTATATATTCCTCTGCGGCACGGCTGTATCCTACCAGTATGACCTGCTTCTGATTCAGGCCCCGACGGCGCATATCCCGCAGAAACGCGAAGATCAGCATCCGGGCGCCCCATTCCAGGACAATATTGACCCCGCAGAAAATATAGATCATCAGCCTGGAAAAATCGCTCTCCTCAAGCATGTAAAGAGCAAATATGATCAGCAGCATACCCAGAACGTTAGCCTTGATGACATTGGCCAGAACAAGGCGCCTGCCCTGCATATGCATGGGCTCATAAAGAGTAAAAGCCTGATACAGCAGAAGGTATCCCGGAATAATAAAAATCAGGGCGAACATATACTGCTGAAAACTGAGTGTGAATACCGCAGAATAGGCGAAAGGGCCTATGAAGCGGATCATCCAGGCAGCGATATAGGAGACAGCTATGACAATGATGTCAAACAGCATCTGGAGACGACTGAAATTCTTCTGATTGTCCTGAATCAATCTCTGCCACCTCAATCCATTTCATTGTGTTTATCTTATACTAGATAAAACTCAAAATCAATAATATCTTAACGTCATTTTATTAAATTTACATAAATATCTGTAAAACTGCCATTACCTGCCAAACCGGCGCAGGATATTTACCCACAGCTCCGCCTGGATGCAGGCGTAGTTTTTCAGATGTTTCCAGGAAAACGGGACTTTTTTCCCTTTGATGCTGATGGAGAACCCGTTCTTTATCCCTGCCAGATATTCCCTCCCCATGCCTTTTGCGGTAAAGAAAACGATTTTTATGCCAAAACCGGCCGCCAGAAACGGCAGATTCAGAAGGATCTGCAGGAAAGGCATATTTTTATAAACAAGATAAACATTATTCCTGGAAGAATATCTTGTCTTAAACTGATTGTAACGGGAACCGCTGGTACCGCTTCCCACATGATACACCACCGCTTTTGGGGCATACCAGTTCTCGTATCCGTAGATCCGCGCCCGGTATCCGATATCCACATCCTCCAGATAGGCGAAGTGTTCTTCATCAAAAAGCCCGATCTGATCCAGGATCTTTTTTCTGTAAATGGCGGCGCCGGCGCAGGCCGCGAAAATCTTCTCTTCTTTTTCGTAAGCGTGGATATCGCGTCCCCTGCCTCTGGCAAAAGACCATCCCAGGGCGCAGTAATAATTGCCGGCGTCGTCCAGTTTGTCCCTGTCGTGATACTGGACCATCCTCGCTCCGCAGGAAAACGCTTTTTTATGTCTCATTATCGCCGCGAGCATCTCCTCTACGAAGTTCTCCGTCACCTCTGTATCGTTGTTAAGAAGGATGACATACGGGGCCCGGGAGGCCTTTATCCCTTCATTTACCGCCCTGCAGAAACCATAATTCTCAGGGAGTTCAAGAATATGCACCCAGGGATAACTGGCCGCCGCGAAAGAACAGCTTCCATCCGAAGAGCCGTTGTCAACCAGTATTACTTCAAAATCATCTGCGGTCTGGCCTTCCAGACTGTTAAGCACACTGTCCAGGAAAGCAATGCCGTTATAATTCGGTATGATCACCGATACTTCCATAATTCCCTCCTCACCCCTTGATCTCCATACCCGGAAGGGGACGAAGCGAATAGTTCCATTTTGTCAGTGAAAGATTTTTATTATAATAAGGATCTCCTTTCTTCAGGATATCGATCCATCTGGTCCGCATGTATTCGATCTCTTCCTGGAACCGCCGCACTTTCGCCTTATTGTCTTCAGCTCCCCGCGTTTTCGATTCCATATGATAAAGCTGTACATATGGATCATACACGATCAGTTTCCCGTTCTGCCTTACCTTAAGACAGAGATCCACATCATTAAAAGCCACGGAAAGTTCCTCTGTAAAACCGCCCGCTTCCACGAAAGCGGATCTTTTCATCATCATACATGCGGCGGTAACTGCGCTCATGTCCTGAAGAAGAGACGCCTTGTGAAGATAACCGGTCCTGTTTGCAGGCATA
Organism: Candidatus Blautia excrementigallinarum; assembly: GCA_019119235.1. Lineage (GTDB taxonomy): Bacteria > Bacillota > Clostridia > Lachnospirales > Lachnospiraceae > Blautia_A > Blautia_A excrementigallinarum. The sequence goes on from DWXL01000097.1 coordinate 12,589, forward strand.
TCCACAAACATATGCCCCGCGATACCTCCGATCCCAATCACGCATCCGGCGTGCTGAATGGTATTGTCCGGATAGATCAGCTTCACGCCCACCGCGCCTGTATCCGGCCGCTGGCACACGCCCAGCATCTCCTTTATCCACCCGGGAGTGATCACCGTCACATCATTGTTCAGAAACAGCAAGTATTCACCCTTCGCATGACGCACGCCGTAATTGTTGATAGCAGAATAGTTAAATTCCTTTTTCCATCTGAGAAGACGGATACGGGGATCTTCTGATAGTTCTTTATAATAATGAAAAATCTCCTGAGACGTGCTGTTGTTCTCTATGATGAGTATCTCATAATTCGTATATTCCGTTTTTTCCCGGATAGATTCAATACACGCTTTCAGCGTTTCCTTTTCATCTTTGTTGGGGATGATAATGGAAACCAGCGGTTCTCCCTGCACCGGATAAGTCACCCGGTAAAATCCGTAATCCGGCGTATGGCTTACGGTTCCCGGCACTCCCGTCCGCTCCAGATGAGCCTCGATCGCCCTCTTTCCCGCCTCAAAGGCATACATCTTGCTGGCAGGATTATCCGCCGTGGATTCTTTATG
>DWXL01000098.1 GCA_019119235.1 Candidatus Blautia excrementigallinarum
CCAGGGGCTATACTGTCAGCGAGGAATATATCGGTTATGGCCTGGAGGGGCTGAGAGATAAATTCGTTCTGGCGACAAAATCCATGTCCAGAACGAAAGAAGCCATGGCTTCGGATATTGAGACAAGTCTCTGGAATTTGCGCACAGACTATATCGATCTTTACCAGGTGCATAATCCCAACATGGATCAGCTGGAACAGGTGACAGGAAAAGGCGGGGCCCTGGAGGCGCTCATGGAAGCAAAAGACGCCGGAAAGATCGGACATATCGGGATCACGGCTCATTCCACTGCTGTTTTTGAGAAGGCTCTTGAACTTGACTGGGTGGAAACGGTAATGTTCCCGTATAACATTGTGGAAAGCCAGGGAGAAGAACTGATCAGACGCTGCGCGGAAAAAAAAATCGGTTTTATCGCCATGAAGCCGCTGGCGGGCGGCGCCATAGAAGATTCCTCTCTGGCGCTGCGCTATGTCTGCTCCAATCCGAATATGACGGTAGTGATTCCGGGAATGGCGGAGATATCTGAACTGGAGACGAATATTGCGGCGTGTGAAAATACAGCGCCTCTCTCCGAAGAGGAGCAGGAGCGGATCGAAAATGTACGCGGACAGCTGGGAACGGATTTCTGCCGCCGCTGCAATTACTGCGCGCCCTGCACAGTGGGGATCGATATTCCCAGTGTATTCCTGTTTGCGGGATATCTTCAGAGATATAATCTGGCGGAATGGGGAAAATCCCGCTACAGTACCCTGAAGGTGAAAGCGTCCGCCTGCATCGGATGCGGCGAGTGTGAGACAAGATGTCCATACCATCTTCCTATCAGGGAAAAACTGAAACAATGCGCGAAGGATATGGGTGAATAAAAATATTTTTATGGAATCCTTCTATTTTTATCTGGAAAAACTGCCTGTTATAGGGCAGTTTTTCTATTGTGCAGAGAAAATAATGTATGGTATAATCTGAATATTGGACATACCAGACGACAAAATGGTCAGACCAAAAAGCGGGCGTATTACAACTGATTCGGATGTGGAGAATATAGACGTATAGGAAGATCGGCGTCAGCATACAAAGGGAGGATACAGATGTGCAGTATATGAGACAATTCGGCATTATACTTGGCGTGACATGCGCGGGAGAAGTCCTGAAATATTTCATACCGCTTCCCATTCCCGGAAGCATCTACGGACTGGTACTGATGCTGGCGCTTTTAATGACCAGAGCGATCAAAGTGGAACATGTAAAAGATGTGGGAGAATTTATGATCGAGATCATGCCGCTGATGTTTATTCCGGCAGGCGTGGGGCTTATGACTTCCTGGGGCCAGCTGAAGACTTTTCTTCTGCCCCTTGTGGTGATTACCGTGGTTTCCACCTTCGTCGTGATGATCGTAACCGGAAAAGTCACAGACTTCCTTCTGGACAGAAAAGGGAAGGAGAAAAAACATGGATAAACTGATAGTAAATTCCGCAACGGTGGGTATCGTGATCAGCCTCCTGGCCTATGAGATCGGACTTGCCGCGAAGAAAAAATGGAAACTGGCGATACTGAATCCGCTTCTGATCTCCATCCTGCTGGTGATCCTTTTTCTGGCTGTATTTCATGTGGACTATGAGAGTTATAACGAAAGCGCGCAGTATCTGAGTTATCTGCTTACGCCGGCCACGGTGAGCCTGGCGATCCCTCTGTATCTGCAGATGGAAGTACTGAAAAAGAATTTTACGGCTATCATGGCGGGTATCTTTTCGGGGGTACTGGCAAGTCTCGGCTCTGTTTTTGCCATGGCGGTTCTGTTCGGTCTGAGCCATAAAGAATATGTCACCCTGCTTCCGAAGTCTATCACAACTGCTATCGGAATGGGCGTATCAGAAGAACTGGGCGGATATGTGACCATATCTGTAGCCGTGATCATTATCACCGGCGTTCTCGGAAATATGACGGCGGAAACAATCTGTAAGATCTTCAAAATCCGGCACGCCGTTTCCAGAGGGCTGGCGATCGGGACTGCGGCACATGCGGTGGGAACTGCCAGGGCCATGGAAATGGGAGAAGTGGAAGGCGCCATGAGCAGTCTTGCCATTGTGGTGTGCGGACTCTGTACAGTAATCGGCGCCTCGGTGTTTGCGGGGTTGATGTGAGATTTTTTGAAATGTTTTAAAAATTAAATCTTTTTATTTTTCTTTTTCTGTGCTATACTGTCCTTACGGGGCATTAGCGCAGCTGGGAGCGCGCCACACTGGCAGTGTGGAGGCCACGGGTTCAAGTCCCGTATGCTCCAGTTGACCGTGGAGCGAGAGAGTCTGTATACAGGATGTTTCTTACTTCGGAGGGGTTTGTTTTGTATATATTGGAATAAGAAGGGGCTGTGAAAAAAGCATAGCCCAAAACAAAGAAGGACCAAGGGTCAAAAATAAGCCCAAGGTCCTTCTTTTGTGTTAAAATTAACTTGCAATGATAATTATTAACAAGTCTAATTCTAACGCAAAACAGGCAGTTTTGCCAATACTTATTTCAGATTATCTGGATATCTGTGATCCAGTGCTGACATTTGACCGTTTTATGGAGGAAATGGATCTGGAGAAATATCTGAGAGGAATCCCCAAACACGATACGGGAAGACTCAGATATAACCCGGTCAGCATGCTGAAAACAGTCATATTCGGATTTATGACGAATGGGTATATCTCACTGCGGGAACTGGAAGACAGCTGTAAGGTGAATCTCCGTTTCATGTACCTTATGGATCATGAAACCCCGTCTTATCGAACTTTCGGCTACTTTATCAACGAAGTGCTCGGAGATTCCATCGAAGAGATATTTAGTGATATCAACCAGAAGATCTTTGAAACAGAGCATGTGGATCTGCAGCATTTGTACATCGATGGTTCCAAGTTTGAGGCAAATGCAAACAAATATTCCTGGGTATGGAAAAAGGCAACCGAGAAATCCAGATACCGCCTGTTTGATAAGATCACGAAACTTCTGCAGGAGATCAACGAAGAGATCGCCTATACTGGGACAAAGCTCTGTATCAATACGGAGTATGCACCAGAATACCTGAAGGAGGCCGCCAGCAAGTATGCTCAGATGTGGCAGATCGATGAAACCACATTTGTTCATGGCCGCGGCCGTCATAAAACGATGCAGCAGCGTCATTATGAAAAGCTGATGGAATATGCGGAAAAGCTGGAAGAATATGTGGAGAAAATCCATATCTGCGGAGAAGAGCGGAACAGCTATTCCAAGACAGACCATTCCGCAACATTTATGCGTATCAAAACGGATTATATGGGAAATGACCAGCTGCTTCCCGCCTATAATGTCCAGGTCGGTGTCGCAGATGAATATATAGCAGTCGTAGATGTGAACCAATACCGCAGCGACATGGATTGTTTTGTGCCGCTGATGGAAAAATTCAAAGAGATTTATGGGTTCTATCCGAAATATCCCGTTGCAGATGCGGGTTATGGCTCCTACAACAATTACATTTTTTGCGAGCAGAATGGAATGGAAAAATATATGAAGTTCCCAATGTACAAGAAGGAGACAACGGATAAGAAATATCATGGAGATCCCTTCAGGGCAGTCAATTTTCCGATTGGCGAAGATGGTATTATGCGGTGCCCGAATGGAAAAGCTTTTCACTTGCAGTATCGTAAAACGATAAAAGGAAACGCATATGGTAGACAGGAAGAAGTGTATCAGTGCGAAGACTGTGCCGGATGTCCATATGCAGAGCAGTGCAAAAAGACAGATGGAAATCGTACGGTACGGGTCAATTGCGAACTCACAGCCATGCACCGAGAAGTCATCGCAAATCTGGAAAGCATCCAGGGAGCGCTGCTCAGGATGAACCGTTCGATCCAGGCGGAAGGAACCTTCGGCATTATGAAGAATGATCGATGGTATAAGCGAATCGTACGAAGAGGGATGGAATCGGTCCGTCTGGAAGTATTTTTGGTTTCTATCGGCCAGAATCTCTATAAATTTCACAATAAAAAGATGAGGATTGCGACAGCCGCATAAGCCATTT
>DWXL01000010.1 GCA_019119235.1 Candidatus Blautia excrementigallinarum
AAGACCACGCTCCTTCGGATCATCATGGGGGAGATCCCCTCAGATTCCGGCACTGTAACCCTTGCGAAGGACAGCCGGATCGGATACCTGGCCCAGTACCAGGATATTCAGGGAGACCTTACGATCTACGAAGAGCTTCTCACTACCAAACAGTATATCTTGGATATGGAAAACAGGATGCGCGCGATCGAAAAAGAAATGAAACACGCAGACGGCGAGGAACTGGACCGTCTGATGAACACCTATACCCGTCTCACCCATGAATTCGAACTGGAAAACGGCTACGCGTACAAAAGCGAACTTACCGGAGTCCTGAAGGGCCTGGGATTCAGCGAAGAAGATTTCAGCCAGAAAGTAGGGATCCTCTCCGGAGGACAGAAGACCCGGGTGGCTCTGGGCAAACTGCTTCTCTCCCGCCCGGATATTCTTCTTCTGGACGAGCCCACCAACCATCTGGATATGGAGAGCATCGCATGGCTGGAAAATTACCTTCTGAATTATCCCGGAGCCGTATTCATCGTATCTCATGACCGTTACTTCCTGGACAAGGTGGTGACGAAAGTCGTGGAGATCGAGGCGGGACACGTTACCTGCTTCCCAGGGAACTACTCTTCCTTTGCGGAGAAGAAAGCGCGCTTAAGAGACGCTCAGTATAAGGCCTATCTGAACCAGCAGAGAGAGATCAAACATCAGGAGGCAGTGATCGTCAAACTGAAATCCTTCAACCGGGAGAAGTCCATCCGCAGAGCGGAAAGCCGTGAAAAAATGCTGAACAAGATGCAGCGCATCGAAAAACCGGTAGAGATCCAGACACAGATGCGTCTCTCCCTGGAGCCCAGGACAGTCAGCGGAAACGACGTGCTTACTGTGGAAAACCTGGCGAAAAGCTTCCCGGGACAGCCGCTTTTTTCCAATGTATCCTTCCAGATCAAAAGAGGCGAACGGATCGCCCTGATCGGAAACAACGGAACAGGCAAGACCACTATGCTGAAGATCCTCAACGGCCTACTGGATCCCGATGAGGGAAGATATACCCTGGGAACCAAAGTCCAGATCGGTTACTACGATCAGGAACACCACGTGCTCCACAGCGACAAGACCATCTTCCAGGAGATCTCGGACGCCTACCCCACCCTTACGGAAACAGAGATCCGCAATATGCTGGCGGCGTTCCTGTTCACAGGAGAAGATGTTTTCAAGGAAATCTCCTCCCTCTCCGGCGGGGAAAGAGGCCGGGTATCCCTTGCCAAGCTGATGCTCTCCGAGGCAAACTTCCTGATCCTGGACGAGCCTACCAACCACCTGGATATCGCCTCCAAGGAGATCCTGGAGGAAGCGCTGAACAGCTATACCGGAACCGTGCTCTACGTCTCCCACGACCGTTACTTTATCAACCAGACGGCCACAAGGATCCTGGATCTCACCAACCGGGCGGTGGTAAATTATATCGGGGATTACGACTACTATCTGGAGAAAAAAGAAGAACTGACAGAAAAGTACGCCCCTGTACAGGAAGACATAAAAGAAACGCCTTCCGCCGGCGCTGTTTCCGAGAGCAAGCTCACCTGGCAGCAGCAGAAAGAAGAACAGGCGCTGAAACGGAAAAAAGAAAACGAACTAAAAAAGACAGAACAGCGTATCGAGGAACTGGAAACAAGAGACCGGAAGATCGACGACACCCTCGTTCTTCCAGAAGTTTGCACCGATCCCGGACGCTGCGCAGAACTGAGCAGAGAAAAAGACGCCATCCAGAAAGAACTGGAGGAACTGTATGAAAAATGGGAAGCCCTCGCGTGAGGCGCTTCCCTTTTATATATCGTCAGAAATATCAGTCGAGAAGATCGTCCAGAGTCTCTCTCACCGCCTTGATGAATTCCAGGCTGGAAAGTACCTTCGGATGTTTCAGGCTGGTGATCACGGCAAGATCCTTGGTCATCTTTCCGTCCTCAATGGTGGAGACAACCGCTTCCTCCAGCTTATCCGCAAACGATCTCAGCTCTTCGTTGCCGTCCAGCTCGCCCCTCTTTCTCAGGGCTCCCGTCCAGGCAAAGATCGTAGCCACGGAATTGGTAGACGTCTCTTTGCCCTCCAGGTAGCGGTAATAATGTCTCTGCACAGTGCCGTGAGCGGCCTCATACTCGTAATATCCGTCGGGAGAAACAAGTACGGAAGTCATCATGGCAAGAGAACCGAAAGCGGAGGATACCATATCGCTCATCACGTCTCCGTCATAATTCTTGCAGGCCCAGATGAAACCGCCCTCGGCCTTCATCACGCGGGCAACGATATCATCGATAAGGCTGTAGAAATAAGTAAGTCCGGCTTTATCGAATTTTTCCTCGAATTCCTCTTCATAGATTCTCTGGAAAATCTCTTTGAACTTGGCGTCGTAGGTCTTGGAGATGGTGTCCTTGGCGCCAAACCAGAGATCCTGCTTCGTATCAAGCGCGAAATTGAAGCAGCTTCTGGCGAAACTCTCCACAGAGGCTGCCATGTTGTGCATTCCCATCACAACGCCGGGAGTCTTAAACTCATGGATCAGAGAACGGGTCTCCTCTCCGTCTTCGGTGGTATAGACCAGCTCCGCCTTGCCCGGTTTATCCACGTGAAGTTCCGTATTCTTATAGATGTCGCCGTAAGCGTGACGGGCAATGGTGATGGGTTTCTTCCAGTTGCGCACGCAGGGCTCGATTCCCTTCACAACAATGGGGGTACGGAAAACCGTGCCATCCAGGATAGCCCGGATGGTGCCGTTGGGGCTCTTGTACATCTTCTTCAGGTCATATTCCTTCATACGGGCGTGATTTGGCGTAATGGTGGCGCACTTCACAGCCACGCCGTACTTCTTCGTCGCCTCGGCGGCGTCCACCGCCACCTGGTCGTTCGTCTCGTTGCGGTGCTCCAGTCCCAGATCATAATACTCTGTATTCAGATCAATATATGGAAGAAGAAGTTCCTCTTTGATCATCTTCCAGAGGATTCTTGTCATCTCGTCTCCATCCATCTCCACAAGGGGCGTGGTCATCTGAATTTTTTCCATGTATATCTTCTCCTCTCTGTATAATCATCAAAACTCATACACATAAATATACGGCGTCCTGTTTCAGACAGCGTGTGTCTGAAATTCTGCACTTCATTATTGTAATCTAAAAAAGAGTTCCAGTCAATGGCGCAACCCTTTCTTTGTCATAAATGCGGCTAAAGACTCATAAACTTATGAAAATTAAACTTCCCCCACCCCTGCCGGTTACGGGGAAGGCCCATATCATCCGTACTCTCTCTGAGCAGCATCTTGATCTCCACATTGGTAAGAAGAGGATCTTTTTCCAACATAAGAGCAATCGCTCCTGAGACCAGCGGCGTGGACATGGAGGTTCCGCTTTTCACGCCGTAGGTATTGGCAGTTCCGGGCGCACAGGAAACAATATGATTTCCCGGAGCCACCAGATCCGGTTTACAGACACATTCCGCCGTGGGACCGCAGCCGGATACCGCAGCCCTTCCGGTCAGCATGTCGCTGGAACCTACCGTGATCACCTTCCTGCTGCTTCCCGGAGCTGTAACGCTTCCCGGTTTCGGCCCCTGGTTGCCCGCGGCGGCTACCACGACAAGCCCTTCGTCCCAGAGCTTTTCCACTCCCTGTATAAGTACATCCTGATCGCTTACCGAACGGCAGGTAGTCCCCACGGAAATATTTACAATACGGATGCGGTACTGCTCCCGGTGATCCAGAATCCAGCGGAAAGCCCTGAGCACCTGCTCCCTGCTCCCGTTGCCGAAACGGTCAAGAACCTTCAACGCCGTCAGACCGCATCCGGGAGCCACGCCCTTATACTTCCCCATGGAAGCCGTCCCGTCTCCCGCCAGTATTCCGGCCACATGGGTACCGTGGCCGTTATCGTCATAAGGCATGCTTTTATATGCGACAAAATCGGCAAAAGCGTGGATCCTGTTCCTGAAATCCATATGAGGAAAAATCCCTGTGTCTAGAACAGCGACTCCCACGCCTTTTCCGGTATATGACAAGTATTCCATGAATATACTCCAGAAAAAGAGGTTTTATTTTAATGTATTCCGGAGAAGATTTCTTTGCGAATTGCATCTTTCTGCATAAAAAACACAGAACTGCCAATAATGAAAGATATCAACAGA
>DWXL01000099.1 GCA_019119235.1 Candidatus Blautia excrementigallinarum
GCTCCCCATATAGCGTTCAGCGGTTTCCACAGAGCGAAGATTACAAGGGCAACCGCAAGCCATCCTCTGTCGCCGAAGCCGTTATCCGTCCAGGTTCCGCCGGAGTACTCCATAACAAAGTACAGACCGCCCAGACCCGCAAGGCCTGCGCCGATGCAGGTGGAAAGATATTTATACTTCGTAACGTTGATTCCCGCCGCGTCCGCGGTCGCAGGGCTTTCTCCGATCGCGCGGAGATTCAGTCCGTATCTGGTGCGGAACAGGAAAATGGAAAGCACCACTGCAGCAATGATGCACAGGTAAGTCATAAAACCATAGCTGAAGAGAAGGTCTCCCAGCACGGGAATCTTCGATAATCCGGGAATCTTCGCCGTGTAGGCTCCGCCTGTGACCTTCACGGAAATCTGTCCCACGCCGCCTGCCAGCTTGGAAATGGATCCGCCGAAAAAGTTGCCGAATCCGGTTCCGAAGATGGTCAGAGCAAGACCGGTGACATTCTGGTTCGCCCGGAGGGTGATGGTCAGCACACTGTAGATCAGGCCGCCCAGCGCCGCGCAGGCAAAGGCACAGATAAACGAGAGCAGCACGCCGATAAATGCGTTTGGATCCGGATTGTCTTTCTCATAAAGGAAAGCAGCCATCAGGCCGGAAATGCCGCCCATATACATAATTCCCGGGATACCCAGGTTCAGGTTGCCGGATTTCTCCGTCATGATCTCGCCAAGCGTGCCGTACAGGATACAGATGCCCTGTACAATGGCTTTCTGGATAAAAATTATAAGTACACTCATAGCCTCTGCCTCCTATTTCTTTGTACGCTCAAGTCTGTAGTTGATAAAGAATTCCGCTCCGATAAGGAAGAACAGAATAATTCCCAGGATAACGTCGGAAGCGTTCTCGTTCAGTCCGTACTGGGAAGCGATCTGTACCGCTCCCTGCTGCATGAACACGATACCGAAAGATACCGCCAGCATGATAAACGTGTTGAATTTGGAAAGCCACGCCACGATAATGGCGGTAAATCCTCTTCCGTCGGCCGTCATCGTGGAGATCGTATGGCTGGCGCCGCTGACGATAACAAAACCCGCGATACCGCAGATCGCGCCGGAGATAGCCATGGTGCGGATGATGACTCTCTTCACATGGATACCGGCGTATCTCGCCGTATTCTCGCTTTCGCCTACTACGGCGATCTCATATCCCTGTTTGCTGTATTTCAGGTAGATGAACATTACCACGGTAAACACCATGACAATGAGGATATTCCAGCCGTATCTCTGTCCGAACAGCTCCGGAAGCCATCCGGCCTGGGTAGCCTGGTTGATGATTCCAACTGTATTGGAGCCCTTGGGATTCTCCCAGAAAACAATACAGTAGGTAACCACCTGCATAGCGACATAGTTCAGCATCAGGGTGAACAGTGTCTCGTTTGTATTCCAGTATGCCTTGAACACTGCCGGGATGATGCCCCAGATCATACCGCCCACAGCGCTGGCTATAAACATTACGATAAGGAGCAGCACCGGAGACATGGCGTCTCCCGCATAGATCATGGCCGCCGCCGCGCAGGCTCCTCCGATGAGGATCTGCCCCTCCGCACCGATATTCCAGAAGCGCATCTTAAAGGCGGGGGCAAGGCCAATGGAGATACACAGAAGCACCATGGTATCTCTCAGCGTCTGCCATACACGTCTCTCAGAACCAAGAGCGCCGTCCCAAATTGCTTTATATACATCCAGAGGATTCATCCGTACCAGGGCAAAAATAACACCCGCACAGACGATCAGGGAAAGAATCAGAGCCACGATACGAACCAGAAGTCTCTTCTGCCACGCAAGATGATCCCGTTTTGACATTTTTAAGAAAGGTTCTTTATGCATTACTGTTCCCCTCCTTTTTCATGTTTCGTCATCAGAAGTCCGATTCCTTCCTTGGTAGCTGTCCTGGCATCCACAATTCCGCTGACCCTGCCGCCGCAGAGAACCGCGATCCTGTCGCAGAGTGCCAGAAGCACATCCAGATCCTCGATCACACAGACAACCGCCACACCGTTCTTCTTCTGTTCATTAAGAAGACGGTAAATCGTATGAGAAGAATTAATATCAATTCCTCTGGTGGGATAGGCAACCATAAGTACTTTCGGATTCTGGGCGATCTCACGGCCCACCAGAACCTTCTGCACGTTTCCGCCGGACATCTGGCGCACCGGCGCGGAAATGCTGGGCGTCATGATCTCAAGCTGATCCTTGATCTCTGTTGCCAGCTTTCTGGGGCCTCTGCGGTCCAGAAGGCCGCCCTTGCCGTCATGATAGCTTCGGAGCATCATATTATCCGTCATATCCATGGCGCCCACAAGGCCCATGCCGATACGGTCCTCCGGCACAAACGCAAGGCTTACGCCCAGTTCCTGGATAGAAACGGAATCCATCTTCGCCAGATCCTTCCTGCTGCCGTCGTCGTCATAGAAAAGGATCTCTCCGCTCTCGGAAACCTGCAGACCGGCGACAGCCTCCAGAAGCTCTTTCTGGCCGCTTCCGGAAATACCGGCGATTCCCAGGATCTCTCCGCTGTTCACCGTAACGTCCACATCATCCAGAGTCTTCACGCCTTCCTTGTCTTTGCAGGTAAGGCCTTTGATCTCCAGGCGTTTCTTCATATCGTGAGGTTCCGGACGGTCGATATCCAGATCCACCTTGGCGCCTACCATCATCTCGGAGAGACTCTGTATATCCGCCTGAGAAGTCTCCACCGTATCGATATACTGGCCCTTCCTGAGGATCGCCACCCTGTCCGAAAGCGCCAGAACCTCCTGAAGCTTATGGGTAATGATGATAATGGAGCATCCATCCTTACGCATATTGCGGAGAATGTCAAAAAGCCTGTCCGCCTCCTGAGGCGTCAGCACCGCCGTAGGCTCGTCCAGGATCAGGATCTTCGCTCCCCGGTAAAGCATCTTGACGATCTCCACCGTCTGTTTCTGCGAAACCGACATCTGATAAATCTTCTCCGAAAGATCCAGATCGAAACCATATCTGTCCAAAAGAGCCTGGATCTCCCCGGTTACCTTCTTCATATTCAGCATCTGCTTACCCGGAAGGCCGAGAATGATATTCTCCGCCGCGGTCAGCACATCCACCAGCTTGAAATGCTGGTGCACCATACCGATTCCCAGTTCAAAAGAATCTCTGGGCGAACGGATCGTCACTTCTTTGCCGTCCACAAAAATATGGCCGGAATCCGGATAATAGATTCCGTAGATCATATTCATCAGCGTAGTCTTGCCGCTGCCGTTCTCCCCCAGGATCGCAAGGATCTCTGATTTCTTCAGGGTGAGATCCACATGGTCGTTGGCAAGCACAGAGCCGAAGCGCTTGGTGATCTGCTTCAGTTCAAGAGCATAATTATCTGCCACTTCTGTTCCCTCCTTATGTATGTTAAGATCCGGCAGGCCGGATCCCTCGGTTCCCCGTTCCATTCCGGCAGGCCATAAAAGACGTCCGCCGGACATCCCGCTGTCTTGCAGGATTTTCTGTACCGTAAAACTCATATATCAGAAGCCTTCGCCTGAAAGCCTCTGATATGTGAATTTTACCAGAAAAACGGAGCTGCTGGCAAGCAGCTCCGCCATTTTTATTGTTATTCTTCTACGATAGAAGTAATTCCGTCGATGGCAAGGTCGAATGCCGGTGCGGAACCGAATTCAGACTCATGGAAATATCCGTCGGAGATGTACTCGATATCGTTCTTCTCGTATGTGGTAACTTCCTCGCCGTCAACAGTGAATGTGGAGGTATCAAATACATGAAGAGATCCGTCGATGATCGCGTTCTCAACTTCCTCAACCTTCTCTGCTGTGCCTTCGGCAACAACGTCCTCATTGAGAGGAGTCAGCTTGTCAGCGCCTTCAGCGAAGCCCTTGCACCAGTCAACGTCGATCGGCGTTCCGTCGATCATGCACTGTACCGCGTAGGTGTAGTATACGCCCCAGTTAATAGAAGCGGAGGTAAGCGCTGTGGTGGGAGCCACAGAAGTCATGTCGATGTTGTAGCCTACACAGGGAACGCCTGCAGCTTCACATGCTGTGGGAGCGCCCGTAGTATCGGCGTGCTGGCTGATCAGAACACAGCCGTCGGAGATCAGAGCGTCAGCGCACTCTTTCTCAAGGTCGAAGCTTGCCCAGCTGTTAGTGTATTTCACTTCCATTGTAACAGAGGGGCATACGCTCCTTGCGCCCAGGAAGAAAGATGTATATCCGGAAATAACCTCAGCGTAGGGGAACGCGCCTACATAACCCATCTTCGCCTCATCCTCTGTGATGGTTCCGTCTTCGATCATCTCATTGAGTTTCATGCCGGCTACCACACCGGATACATAACGGGCTTCATAGATATTGGTAAAATAATTGTGCATGTTGGACAGTCCGCTGGACGCCGCCTGGGTACCTGTAGCGTGGCAGAACTGCACTTCAGGATATTCTGCTGCCGCCTGCAGGATGTACGTCTCATGTCCGAAGCTGTTGGCAAACACGATCTGCGCTCCCTGGTCCGCCAGGTCGGCAGCCGCGTCGTAGCATGCCTCATTCTCACCGATCAGAGTCTTCTCGATCACCTGTGAATCATCAAGGCCGAGAGTCTCTACCATCTCGTCAATACCCGCCATATGAGCGGCGCTGTAACCTTCATTCTCGTCGCCGATATAGATGATACCGATCTTAAGGTCTTCTTTCGCGATTCCTTCTCCTTCACCTGCATATACCGGCGCTGCGGCAGATACTGCCAGCACGGCTGCAAGTCCGATTGCAAATGCTTTTCTCATCCTCAAATCCTCCTTATATTGACATATTCCTTATAATGACACATAAAGAGGCACAACACCCACTGCGTTACGCCTCTCTGTAAGCACTTTCATCATACCGAAAATAGCGTAAATTGTCAATACAATCGACCAATTCTTACTTTTTTTAAGCACACCTTAATCTTTTTCAGTTCTTCTATATACTTCTTGACTTTTCAGCTTTAAAGCGTTATACTACAAAAATCAGAACGATTTATATCGGAC
>DWXL01000100.1 GCA_019119235.1 Candidatus Blautia excrementigallinarum
ATTGACATTTCTACTATTGTAGAATATAATAATTCTACAATAGTAGAAAAATATTGAGACAGGATAAATAAACGAGAAAGGAGTCTGCCATGAAGGACGATCACATTATGAAACGTCTTCCGGAGAGGGAACTTGAGATCATGCAGATCATCTGGCGGGAAGCGCCGCCCGTCTCCCGGATGACTGTGGAAGACGCGTTGCAGAAAGCGCATTCCCTGGCGCCTACTACAATTCTTACCCTTCTGACTCGTCTTTGCGGTAAAGGATTTCTTTCTATGGAGAAAGACGGCCGTATGAATCTGTATGTGCCTCTGATTTCAGAGAAAGAATATCTGGCGGCAGAGAGCAGAGCGTTTCTGGACAGGCTGTTCCACGGATCTGTGACGGGATTCGCCGCGGCGCTCTGCGACAGCGGGATTACGAAAGAGGAAGTGGAGGAACTGAAGAAGCTGCTTGAGAAAGGAGAACTGTAAATGTCGGAGACTGTTCTTGTTTATACATACCGTATTTTCTGGGCGCTTTTTCTGAGCTTTATGCTCATATGGGGATTCCGATGTTCCTGGCAGGCAGAAAATATAAAAGATTATTCCGGCGTCAGAGAGGATACCGCGGTGATATCTCTTGATCCGGCTCTTTTCCCAATGCTGCTTGCGCTGTGTACATTTCTGTATCTGATTCTGTGGAGGGAAAAGGGGGCAGTGTATCTTCTTGCCATGATTACAGATATCTGTCTGTTTATCTGTATTTATTTTACCCTTCTGATTCTTTTTCTTCCCGTCCTGCGGAAGCATTATACAGCGAGAACCTGCGTCGCTTTATGGCTGATCCCCATGCTGCTGTATTATCAGCCCAATATAATGTTTATCTCAGCACCCCTTCCTGCGGCCGCGATCCTGTATATTCCCGGGGAGATCCTCAGAATGTGTTTAAGTGTCTGGATTGCAGGCTTCGGGATGATTCTGGCTGTGCAGATAATTTCACATATTCTTTTTGCCAGTGAACTGGAACGGAATTCCTATCCGGTGGAAGTCCCTGAACTTCTGGCAAAGTGGGAATCTGTGAGAAAAGAGATGAATTGCAGGCCGTCTTCCAGACTGAGGTACTCCCCGGCGCTGACTACGCCCCTTACCGTAGGCCTGAGAAAGAAAAAAAGAGTTACTTATCTGCCGGAGAGGGAATATACAGAAGAAGAACTGAAACTGATTTTTTCTCATGAACTGTATCATGTACAGAGAAATGACACCCATACAAAATTTTTCCTGAAATTCTGCAATGCTCTGGGGTGGGTCAATCCCCTCGTATGGGCGGCGGTAAAGAAGGCGGAGGCCGATCTGGAACTGGCCTGTGATGAGATCGTACTGAAAAACGCAGACGGCACTGAACGCAGGAGATATGCGGAACTTTTGCTGTCAACAGCAGGGGAACCGAGAGGTTACACTACATGCCTGTCCGCATCTGCGAAGACGCTCCGGTATCGTCTGAGAGAAACACAGACAGCAAGAAAGAGAAGAGCCGGATTCATCCTTTTATTTACAGTCATGTTTGTCAGTTCTCTCGCTGTGGGAAAGATCGCGATTGCCACGGAGAGAGGGTCCCTTGGTGAGATCACGGGTCTGGACTTGATGGATCTTACGGAAGCGTCTGCCGGTTTTGGAAGAGACGGTGAAGAATCCTGTGAGATCAGGGATGTGAAGCGTCTCTCATCTTATCTGTCCGGACTGCAAATGGAAACAGTTCTCTCTTCTTATGGAACAGGAAACAGTCCGCTGGAAGGCGAAAATACTCTGTACGGAAAAATGGGAACCGCAGGCGGAACATTCTATATTCATGACGATTACCTGGAAATATATGATTCCGGCTACGCCGGACAGACAGTGCAATATCATTTTGTCGAGCCGTTGGACTGGGAGTATGTCCGGGCGCTGTGTGAAACGGAGGGATAAAATGCAGTACACAAGTCATTATGAATCCTCGCTGGGGAATATACTTCTGGCGGCTGACGAAGCCGGCCTTACCGGACTGTGGTTTGAGGACCAGAAATATTATGCCGCAGATCTGGACAAAGAACATGAAGAAAAAGAAATTTCCTTATTTGGAACCGCGAAGCAGTGGCTTGACATCTACTTTTCAGGAAAAGAACCGGATTTCTCTGTGCCGCTGCATTTCATCGGAACTGATTTTCAGAAAGAGGTATGGGAAATCCTCTGTACAATCCCTTATGGACAGACTATGACATACGGCGGGATCGCAGAACGGATCGCCGCGTTAAGGGGCGTTTCCCGTATGTCCGCCCAGGCTGTGGGCGGAGCGGTAGGACATAACAAAATTTCAATCATAGTTCCCTGTCACCGTGTCGTCGGGACGAACGGGAGTCTTACCGGGTATGCGGGCGGTATTGAGAGAAAAATGAAACTGCTGTCGTTGGAGAAGGCGGATACAGAGCATTTTTCCTTCCAGAGAAGGGCACGGCTCTGTAAAATAATAAAAAACGCAGGAGGTGAAATTTTGTGATCAAGACAACAAAATTTATGGACAATTTTTACATTTTGGACGACGGAATGGTACGCCAGTTCCTGATTACAGGAGAAAAAGAGGCGATTCTGATCGATGCCGGATTTCCGGGGTGTCATATCCGGGATGCTGTCAGTGCGGTTACGGATCTTCCGGTGAGTGTGATCATGACACATGGAGATATGGATCATGCGGGAGGATTGACAGAGTTCGGGAAATGCCGGCTTCATAAGGCGGACTGGAAGCTGGTTTCCGGCGATATCGAACTGGAGCCGCTGGCAGAAGGAGATGTGTTCCAGTGCGGCGGTTATCGTCTGGAGACCATAGAGATTCCCGGACATACATATGGAAGCGTGGCTTTTTACGACAGGGAAAAAGGACTGCTGCTGCCCGGAGATTCGGTTCAGAAGGACGGACCGATCTATATGTTCGGCAGCCATCGGAACCTGGATCTGTACATTGAGAGCCAGAAGAAACTGTGCGGTCTGGCAGACGGAATAAAAACAATCATACCCTGTCATCATGCTTATCCAATTGGACCGGAGTATATCGGCCGAAATCTGGAAGACGCCATAGCAATGAAAAACGGAGAGCTTCCCGGAACGCCTCATCCGGAAATGCCCTGCGTGGTGTATCGGGGCAGATGGACAGAATTTTACGGGGAGGGTGATGCAATATGAAAAAATTAATCCTGGGCTGTACACTTATTTTATCAGGGATCATCGGAGGTACCGGATGGCTGATCGCCCATGCCTGTATGCAGCCGAATTCCTATCCATCACTTATAGATTCATTAACAGGATCTGATGGAAGTGTAATAGTTTTGTTTTATGCCGCTGCATTAATTGGAATCATTTTATGTATTGCTGACGTAATTGATGGAAAAAAGAAATAATAATCATACGGGGATGTGAAATATGCAAAAACAGACAGGCGGTATCCGCTGGGTGGCGGAAAACAAAAAAGATTATCTGGACCTGCTTCTTCTGGCCGATGAGCAGGAAGACATGATCGACCGTTACCTGGAGCGGGGAACGATGTACATCCTCGAGGATAACGGAGTAAAAGCAGAGTGCGTGGTTACAGACGAGGGAGACGGAATCCTGGAGATCAAAAATCTGGCTGTGGCGCCGGAATGCCAGCGGCGGGGATATGGAAGACAGATGATCCGCTTTCTGGAGGAAATATACCGGGGAAGATATGAGATCCTGCAGGTGGGAACAGGGGACAGTCCGCTGACTGTTCCGTTCTATGAAGCCTGCGGCTTTGTGCGGTCTCATACCATCCCCGGTTTCTTTACAGAGCACTACGACCATCCGATCTTCGAAGGCGGCACACTCCTGACAGACATGATATACCTGCAAAAGAAACTATAAACCGTCAGATTATAAAACAATAAATTACAAAACAATAAATTATATAAATACATCAGGAGTATAGCGCAAGAAAACAGCGGCTGCGGATATTTGGCAGATTTCCACAGTTTTGCGAGCATAGCGTATGACAAAAATCATCTGTCTGAGGACCGAAGGGACGAGTTTATGATTTTTGTCATACAAAAGGCGGCGGAGCAA
>DWXL01000011.1 GCA_019119235.1 Candidatus Blautia excrementigallinarum
GTGATCCTGGGGTGTATGGAGGAAAACTGTGAACCTCTTGCCAGAAGAACCGGGTTTCCTATTGTGTTTATAGATTCCGGGAGAGGCAATTATGACAATATCGGCCTTCAGGATTATGAGGGAGGCTATGAGGTCGCCAGTTATATGCTGAAGCAGGGAAACGATAAAATTGCTTTTTTCTGTGACCAGAGAGACCCCGTAGGACCAGATGGAGAAAGGTACAGGGGATTTTTGGACGCGGTGAAAAAATACGGCGCTTCTTTTTCCAAAGAAGAGGATTATATTTTTCTTCCCGCGGATAAACATCTCCGCCATGAAGTGCTGCGCCGTTTCGCCAAAACCGCGAAAGCTAAAGGCTATACAGGTGCTTTTTTCGTATATGATCTGCTGGCCAACGAGGGGATCAATATCTTCTTTTCCCAGGGACTGAATGTGCCGGAGGATATTTCCGTAGTGGGATTTGACGATAATATTTACGCCAGATTATCAAGGCCGGCGTTGACGACAGTGCGCCAGAGCCCTGCGGAGAAAGGCAGGGCGGCGGTGAATCTTCTGATGAAAAGAATCTACGGGGAGGAAGTTCTGGTGCCCAGCCTGCAGCTTCCCACAGAACTGATCGTCAGGGAGAGCGTTGCCAATCGCACGGTGAGACAGCTGTAGTTTTTCAAAAACCGGAGCGCGGGTTACTAATCCGCCGGGATGGAACAGCAATCTTTTATCAGAGAAGACAGAACGGTCTCAGGCCGGGAGCAGGGAGATGATCCCTGAACTCCCGGCTTTTTTACTGCTGTTTTTCACAAAATCCAGTGTGTTTTCTTGTGAAATATATTGGTTTTGCCGCACACTTATTGCAAAACCTGACGCAACCAACTAGTTTTTATGTTAAAGAAAGGGAAAGGAAGGGTAAAGTATATGGGTGACTGTGCGAAGAAATGGTGGCAGACGGCAGTGATCTATCAGATTTATCCCAGAAGCTTCTGCGACAGCAACGGGGACGGAATCGGAGATCTTCAGGGTATTATTCAGAAGCTTGACTATATTCAGAAACTGGGTGTCGACGCCATCTGGCTTTCTCCGGTATACCGCTCTCCCCAGGATGACAACGGTTATGATATTTCCGATTATCAGGATATTGACCCCATGTTCGGCACTCTTGCCGATATGGACGAGCTGATCGCCGAGGCGGCCAGACGGCATATCCGGATTATCATGGATCTTGTGCTGAACCATACTTCTGATGAGCATCCCTGGTTTGTGGAGGCGAAAAAAGGGAAAGATAATCCGTATCATGATTATTATGTGTGGAGAGACGGAAAAGAAGGCGAATATCCCAATGAACTGAAATCCGCTTTTTGCGGACCTGCCTGGGAATGGGTCCCGGAATGCGGACAGTATTATCTTCATCAGTTTTCAGTAAAGCAGCCGGATCTGAACTGGGAGAATCCGAAAGTACGTGAGGAGATCTACAGGATGATCAACTGGTGGGTGGACCGCGGCGTAGGCGGGTTCAGGCTGGATGTGATCGATCTTATCGGAAAGGAACCGGATTCTATGGTGATGGCCGAGGGAAAGATGCTCCATCCCTATTTAAAAGAGATGAGTAAAGCGGCTTTCCGAAGAAATAATCTTGTGACCGTGGGGGAAACCTGGAGCGCAACGCCTGAGAGCGCGTGGCTTTACAGTAATCCGGACGGCAGTGAGCTTTCCATGGTGTTCCAGTTTGAACATATGGTCCTGGACCAGAATGGAAATGTGAAATGGGATCTGGCGCCGCTGCCCTTCGTAAAGTTCAAGCAGGTTTTATCGAAATGGCAGAAAGAACTGGAAGGAAAAGGATGGAACAGCCTGTTTCTGGAAAATCACGATCTGCCCCGTTCCGTGTCGCGGTTCGGCGACGATGGAAAATACCGGGTGCAGTCCGCAAAAATGCTGGCAACCATGCTTCATGGAATGAAGGGAACTCCCTATATTTACCAGGGGCAGGAACTGGGTATGACGAATGTGAAGTTTGATATTGAGGATTACCGGGATATTGAACTTCTGAATCTGTATAAGGAACGGATCAGCCAGGGATACGACGAGCTGGACGTGATGCGCTCCATTTACGCGAAAGGGAGAGATAACGCGAGGACTCCCATGCAATGGGATGAGAGTAAGAACGCCGGTTTCACAACAGGCACCCCGTGGCTGCGCTGCAATCCGAATTATACCATCATTAATGCAGAAGAGGCCCTGAGCAACAGGGATTCGATTTTCTATTACTATCAGAAGCTGATCAGCCTCAGAAAAAGCGAGAGCATTTTCACAGAAGGCGTTTATGAACTTCTCCAGGAGGAGAACGAAAATATTTTTGCCTATACCAGAGAAACGGAGAAAGAGAAACTTCTGGTACTCTGTAATTTCCGGGGGAAGGAGGTTTCCTGCGTACTGGAACAGGGATGGAAGGACGGGGAAGTGCTGATAGCCAACTATGACGGCCCGTATCCGGAAGGAGTTCTCCGGCCTTATGAGGCGAAGATCATCAAAAAGAAAAAGGAGGGATTTCACGCATGAAAAGATGTATGAAGGGAAAACTTGCAGCCGGACTTGCGGCAGCCGCCGGACTGTCCGTCATACTGTCGGGCTGCGGGACAGGAGAGGATAACGGCAAGGTGACTATCGAGATCATCCAGAGCAAACCGGAGACGGCCACTTACTTCGACCAGGTGGAAGAGGAGTTCAACGCAACTCATGATGACATTGAGCTGATTATCGATTCCCCCAACGACGCCAATACCATTCTGAAGACCCGGTTCATCAGAGAGGATTATCCGGATATCATTGCCATCGGCGGCGATATCAATTATTCCAATTATCTGGATGCGGGCATGCTGATGGATATCTCGGATTACGAGGGTCTGGATTCCATCAAAGACGCTTATCTGGATATTGACAAAGAACTGGAATTCGTACCCATGGAAGGCGTTTACGCTGTGCCATATGTGGCCAATGCGGCGGGGATCCTTTACAACAAAGATATTTTTGATGAGAACGGATGGGAGATACCCACTACATGGGACGAGCTGACAGCCCTCTGTGAAGAGATCCAGGCGGCAGGCATGCAGCCGTTCTATTTCGGCTTCAAAGACAGCTGGACCTGTCTGGCTCCCTGGAACGCTATTTCTGTAGATCTGGCTCCTTCGGATGTATGCGCGCAGGTGAACCGGGGAGAAACCACTTTCACAGATAATTACCGGGAAGTGGCGGAGAAGACCAAATCTCTCCTGGAATTCTGTCAGGACGATCCTTTTGCCTACAGCTACAACGATGCCTGTACGGCGTTCGCAAGAGGAGAAGCTGTCATGTTCCCCATCGGAAGCTACGCAGTACCGCAGATTCAGTCTGTAAACCCGGATATCAATATCGACTCCTTCGTAATGCCTGCAAGCAATGATCCAGAAGAGAATGTGCTGAATTCCGGAAACGACCTGCAGTTTTCCGTTATGGCCGAATGCGAGCATAAGGAAGAGGCGTATGAAGTTCTGGACTTCCTTCTGGAAGACGAGAATCTGCAGGCGTACATCGACGACCAGAATGCGATCCCGTGCAAAGAAGGGGATTTTGATCTGGCGCCCATGCTGGACGGTATGAAATCCTACATTGAAGAAGGCAAAGTCGTGGACTATCAGGATCATCATTATCCCAGCGAAATGTCGGTGGACGCCATGATTCAGACATATCTGTTGGACGATTCTGAAAATGCCACAGATACATTCCTGGAAAAATTCGACAGGGAATGGGCCCGTTATAATCGGGATCTGATACAGAAAGTGCAGGATTATATGGAAGAGCATCCGGATGCTGAATAGGAAGGGGGATTTTCATTATGAAGAAAAAACATGCAATGGGAAACCGGGAGAAGACCTTTCTGGCCATAACGATCCCGATCGTGCTTCTGTTTTTCTGTTTCAATACGCTGCCGCTGATAAAAGGCTTTATTTACAGTTTTACCAACTTTAAGGGATATGGCAACTACGATTTTGTCGGTCTGCGCAATTATGTGGATCTGTTTTCAGACGGCAGGGTAGGCCGCTCCTATCTCTTCACTTTTAAATTCGCTCTTGTGAGCACGATACTTGTAAATGTGCTCAGCCTGATCCTGGCGCTGGGCCTGAACAGTAAGATCAAAGCGAAAAGCGCCCTGAGAGCAGTCTATTTCCTTCCAAACATTCTGGGCGGTCTGGTTGTAGGTTATATTTTTAGTTTCTTTTTCACCTACATCCTGCCGGCTGCCGGAAAGGCGGCGGGGATTGAATGGCTCTCCAGCAGTATGCTCTCCAACACAAAGACCGCGTGGCTTGCCATCGTAGTAGTCGCCTGCTGGCAGTCTGTGGCTATGAATACCATCATTTACATTGCCGGACTGCAGACAGTGCCGGAGGATGTTTATGAAGCCGGAGCCATTGACGGGGCGAGCGGATGGAGAAAGTTCAAAAATCTTACTTTTCCGCTGATCATGCCTTTCTTCACCATCAATATGGTGCTCTGCATGAAGAACTTCCTGATGGTGTTCGACCAGATCATGGCGTTGACAAAAGGCGGCCCTTCCCAGAGTACAGAGTCCATTTCCTATCTGATCTATCAGAACGGTATGGGCGGCGGACAGTTTGGATTCCAGAGCGCCAACGCAGTGCTTTTCTTCGTGGTGATCGTGGCGATCTCTGTATTCCAGATGACAGTATTAAATAAAAAGGAGGAGCAGTTATGATGAAGAAAAAAGTAGTGGATCACAGAATTAACTGGCCGGTAACGATTCTTCTGATCATAGGATGTGTGACCATCTTTTTCCCGCTGTACATGGCTGTGATCATTGCCTTCAAACAGCCCTCGGAAATGACCAATGACATTGCCGGCGCGCTGTCCCTGCCCTCCGCTTTCAGTTTCAGCAATTTCACAGAGGCTATGAGAGTGACTGACTTCTGGCATTCGCTGGGGAACAGTTTAATGCTGACCATTATCACCGTGATCCTGACCATGCTGATCCATTCTCTGGCAGGTTACGCCATCGGTAGAAGCATGGCCCGCAGCAAGGCGTATAATTTTGTTTATCTGTATCTTGTCAGCGGTATGTTCGTACCCTTTGCGATCCTGATGATGCCGCTGATCAAACAGACGGCCCAGATGGGAATCGCCAACAGGGCCGGCGTAGTCATTCTGTATGTGGTGTTTTACATACCTATGAACCTGCTTCTGTACACCGGATATCTGAAAAACATCCCCCTTGCGCTGGAGGAGGCGGCACGGGTCGACGGCTCCACCACCTGGCATACGTTCTGGAGGATCATCTTCCCCATCATGAAGCCCATGCACGCCACAGTGGCTGTTCTGACCGCCCTGGCGGTGTGGAACGACGTTATGACTCCCCTGGTCATCATGTCCGGAACAGGACTGAATACCCTGCCTTTGGCACAGCTGAATTTCCAGACTCAGTTCGGAACCAATTATAACCTTGCTTTTGCTTCTTACCTTCTGGCTCTGCTGCCGATTCTGATCTTTTATATATTCTGTCAGAAACAGATCCTGAACGGCGTGGTAAACGGAGCTGTGAAGTAGGATATAAATACTGCATACAGAAAACGGCAGGACGCCTGACTTTCATTTCAACCTGCCGGATCCTCTATGCGCCAGAGAGCGCCGCGGCGCCGTGTATTACGGTACCGCGGCGCTTTTTCTGTATCTATTTTGGCAAACAGGGCCTGCCGTCTTGACAAACCCTGCGGCGTGCCCTACTATGAGGTATAGTGAGGTTGAAATAAGATCAGGAAGATTCAGGACATACGGCTTTGTACGGAATCTGAAAATACAAAGGAAAGGAGCCGCTTCAAATGGAAAAAAAGGTAATCAACGCTGCGCTGCTGGGACTGGGAACGGTAGGTACCGGCGTATATAAAGTGCTGAAAGCGCAGAGAGAAGAGATGGAGGCCAAGCTGGGCGGCGTGGTCGAGATCAAAAAGATCATGGTGAGGAATCTGGAGAAGGCAGCCGCCAGGGTGGAGGATCCGTCCGTTCTTACCAACAACTGGGAAGAGATCCTCAATGACCCGGATATTGATATCGTCATTGAACTGATAGGAGGTATCGAGCCGGCAAGAACATACATCCTTGCGGCTTTGGAAGCGGGGAAACATGTGGTGTCCGCCAACAAGGACCTGATCGCCGTACATGGAAGGGAACTTCTGGATATGGCGGAGATTCATCATGTGGATTTTCTTTTCGAGGCGGCGGTAGCGGGAGGAATCCCCATTATCCGGCCTCTGAAGCAGTGCCTTGCAGGTAACCATATGGAAGAGGTTATGGGTATTGTCAACGGAACCACCAACTTCATTCTGACAAAGATGACGCAGGAAGGAATGGAATTTAAAGAAGCCCTTGCCCTGGCTACAGAGCTGGGATATGCGGAGGCGGACCCCACCGCGGATATCGAAGGGCTTGACGCCGGAAGGAAAGTGGCTATCCTTGCATCCGTTGCATTCAATTCCAGAGTTGTTTTCGACGATGTATATATCGAGGGTATCACCAGGATCACGGCAAAAGATATCGCCTACGCGAGAGAAATGGGCTGTGATATCAAGCTGATCGGAATGACAAAAAATACAGAGGCCGGAATCGAGGCTTATGTGTGTCCCATGCTGATCCCAAGTTCTCATCCCCTTGCATCGGTGAACGATTCCTATAACGCGGTCTTTGTCAGAGGAGACGCCGTAGGCAACGCAATGTTTTTCGGAAGAGGCGCGGGCGAGCTTCCCACAGCCAGCGCGGTAGTGGGAGACATTTTTGATATTGTGAGAAACATCAGGGCGAACTGTGCCGCAAGGATCGGCTGCACCTGCTATAAGGACGTGCCGGTGAAGAAAATGGCGGACACACGCAACAGATACTTTATGCGTCTGAAAGTAGAGGACCGCTGCGGCGTTCTGGCGGAGCTGACCGCGGTTTTCGCCAAATATCAGGTGAGCGTGGCGCAGATCATCCAGAAGGAGACGAAGCCCGGCGAGGAAGCGGAAGTGGTAGTGATCACAGAGGAAGTAAGAGAGGGAGATTTCCGCACAGCCATGGAAGAACTTTCCGGCAGACAGTGCGTCCATAAGATTTCCAGCATGCTGAGAGTATACGGACAGGAGTAACAAAAAATCCTTGAAAAATTTTGTATTTTTGATACTATATAAGAGGGAAAAACTACTATTCCGGTACAGAAAAGGAGAACATTATGAGCAAAAAACCAACTGTTTTAATGATTCTTGATGGTTACGGACTGAATGAAAGACATGACGGAAACGCCGTCGACGAGGCGAAGACTCCGGTCATGGATAAATTGATGGCAGAGTGTCCTTTCGTGAAAGGCAACGCCAGCGGACTGGCTGTAGGACTTCCGGAGGGCCAGATGGGCAACTCTGAAGTAGGCCATATGAATATGGGCGCAGGCCGCATCGTATATCAGGAGCTTACCAGAATCACAAAAGAGATCAACGACGGGGATTTCTTTAAGAATGAAGCTCTTCTGACAGCTATGAAGAATGCCAGGGACAATGATTCCGCCATTCATTTCATGGGACTTCTTTCCGACGGCGGCGTTCACAGCCACAATACACATCTTTACGGACTTCTGGAGATGGCTAAGAGAGAAGGCCTGAAGAAGGTTTACGTACACTGCTTCCTGGATGGCCGCGACACACCTCCGGCGTCAGGCAAGGGATACATCGAAGAACTGGAAGCGAAGATGAAAGAGATCGGCGTGGGAGAGATCGGCGTGATCTCCGGCCGTTACTATGCAATGGACAGAGACAACCGCTGGGACCGTGTGGAGCTTGCATATAAGGCTCTTACAAAAGGCGAAGGCGTGAAGGGGACCGACGCCGCAGAGGCAGTTCAGGCGTCCTATGACAATGATAAGACCGACGAGTTCGTGCTTCCCACAGTGATCGAGAAGGACGGCAAACCTGTGACAGTTGTACAGGACGGAGATTCTGTCGTATTCTTCAATTTCCGTCCGGATCGCGCCCGTGAGATCACCAGAGCGTTCTGCGATGATGATTTCAAAGGATTTGAGCGCGAAAAACGGCTGAACCTTACTTATGTATGCTTCACAGATTATGACGAGACGATCCCCAACAAGCTGGTTGCATTCCACAAAGTACTGCTTCACAATACTTTCGGCGAGTATCTGGCGGCTCACAATATGACTCAGGTCCGTATTGCAGAGACGGAGAAATACGCCCATGTTACTTTCTTCTTCAACGGCGGCGTTGAGGAACCCAATAAGGGCGAGGACAGGATCCTTGTGAAATCTCCCAAGGTTGCCACATACGACCTTCAGCCGGAGATGAGCGCTCCCCAGGTATGTGATAAACTTGTGGAGGCGATCAAATCTGAAAAATACGATGTAGTGATCATCAACTTCGCGAACCCGGATATGGTTGGACATACCGGCGTGGAGAGTGCGGCTGTTAAGGCTGTGGAGACAGTGGATGAGTGCGTTGGAAGAGCCGTCGAGGCTGTGAAGGAAGTGAACGGACAGATGTTTATCTGCGCGGATCACGGAAATGCCGAACAGCTTGTAGATTATGAGACCGGAGAACCCTTTACCGCTCATACGACCAATCCGGTTCCGTTTATCCTGGTAAACGCGGACCCGAAATACGGTTTAAGAGAGGGCGGCTGTCTGGCCGATATTGTGCCGACGCTTATTGAACTGATGGGAATGGAGCAGCCTGAAGAAATGACAGGTAAATCTCTCCTTATGGAGAAATAAGAACTGACGCAGTGAAGCGGCCGCAGAACGATTAATGTTCTGCGGCTCTTCTGATACAGGGACAGACGGGATGACATAATACATTTTGCGGATAAAATGTACAGTGCAGGATACAATACAGATAAAATAACATGTTATAATGTATGGCATAGAATGCATCAGTTGTGTTATAATAGAAATGTTCTGGGGAAATATCCCGGACAGACGGTTGTAATCTGAACTACACTCGAGGAGAGCATTTAATGAGCAGCAAAGATAAAAAATATAATATGCCGGATGATTCTGAACTGGATTTTTATGATCCGGAAAGGGACGGACCTGCGGACGATGAAGGTTATGATGAAGATGAACCGGAAGAGTCTCATGAGGGCGTCCGGGAAGAGAATTCTGCAGATGCGGCAGAAGCTGACGAAGAAGACAGCAATGCGGAAGCTGATGGAGATATTCCCGAAGATGTGGAAGCCGACAGAGAACCTGAGGAAGATACTCTGCAGGATGACGGGGAATATGAACCCGAAGGCTACGATGAAAATGATTCAGAAGAATATGACGAGGGATATGATGAGGAAGAGGATTCTGTCCCGGTAAGATACAGTTCCAAATCAGCACGACCCGAACTGAAGGTCTATGTGCCGGCAGCAGAGCCGGACGAAGAACCGGTTATCCCGGTCCGCAGGAAAAAGCACAAGGGACTTAAGATCTGCGGTCTTCTCCTTGCCATGTTTGTGGTGGTTGCGGGATGTGCATACGCGGGAATATCTTATTATTATTCTGACCGGTTTTTCCAGGGAACCTGGATTAACGGGATCGACTGCTCCGGCAAGACCGCTTATGAAACGGAACTTGCCCTTTCGGAGAAGATCCAGGATTATTCCATCCAGGTATCTGCAAGGAATCAGGAACCGCAGGTTATTACAGGCGACCAGATCAATTATCAGTATCTGTCCACCGGAGAAACGCTGGCTCTCCTGAAGAACCAGAAACCATATGAGTGGATCAAAGGTTTTTATCAGCGCAAAAGTTATACCGTATCAGAAAATACCTACTATGACAGGACACTGCTCCAGAATCAGGTGACGTCTCTGAACTGTGCCAGAACAGAGAACCAGGTGGCGCCGGAGAATGCATACGTTGCCTATAAGGATAATCAGTTCCAGATAGTTCCCGAGACACAGGGTGCACAGCTGGATATCAAGCAGGCCTATCAGATTCTTGATAAGGCTGTTTCGGAGAATCTGACAGCGGTAGACTTCAACAGTATGCCGGAAGCGTATGTATCTGCGGAGATCACCAGCAGCAGCCCGGAACTCCAGTCTACTCTGGAAGCCTGCAATAATTATACGAAGGCAAGTATCACTTATACTTTCGGAGATCAGACAGTGACACTGGACGGGAATATGATCAGAGAGTGGCTTCAGTTTGACGACAAAGGACAGCTTCTGTGGGACGACGCCACCTTCCATCAGCATATAGCAGATTATGTTGCGCAGGTTGCCGCACAGTATGATACTGTGGGTACAGAGAGAGAGTTTTATACTACAAGCGGACGCACTGTCTATGTATACGGTTCTGCTTACGGCTGGTCCATGGATCAGGAGACAGAGGTTGCGCAGCTGGCGCAGGAGATTCAGTCCGGCGTCCAGACAACACGCGAGCCGGCATATAAACAGACAGCCAATACGCATGGAGTGAATGATATCGGAGATACTTACATTGAAGTGGATCTCAGCGCCCAGCATATGTATTATTATCAGTCCGGTTCTCTGATCTTTGATTCGGATTTTGTTTCCGGAAATATGAGCTATGCGGACAGGCAGACCCCGTCCGGTATCTATACGCTTTACTACAAGAAGAGCCCGGACGTTCTCAGGGGAACGCAGAGGCCTGACGGTACCTATGAGTATGAAGAGCCGGTTGATTACTGGATGCCTTTCAACGGAGGAATCGGATTCCATGACGCACCCTGGAGAGGCGAGTTCGGAGGAGATATTTATCTCACCAACGGTTCTCATGGCTGTATCAATCTTCCGCCGGAGAATGCGGGAGTACTGTACAGTATCATTCAGTATAATGTACCGATCGTATGCTTCTATTAAAGAACAGAAGAATCGAAAAGATGCGAGGACGGAAAGCGTCCGGCAGTATTTGATTGGAAGATCAGGAGAAGAAGATGGGAAGAACATTTGATTTTATACTTGCAGGAGCAGCCCTTATCGTAGGGATCATGCTTCTGACAGGACATGGGGATATTTTTCTTAAGGGAGGCAACACGCAGCTCAGACAGGCTAAATATGACGAGAAAAAAATGTCAAAAGGTTCGGGCGTAGCGTTGATCCTTATCGGGATCGCAACAGGCATTGATTCCTACACTACAACGCTTGCCGCCAAGATCGGTTACATCATAGTTCTGGTGCTGATCCTTGCAGGTCTGATGCTGTACCTTAAGTACAAATGCCAGAAATAACAAAACAAGAGCATGGAAGATTTTTCCATGCTCTTTCTTTTGGCACTGGAGACTGCTTATAATCCAGGGATGTGTCGTTTGTGCTTTTCTGATAATCAGAGAAACAATGTGATGAGGTCGGCAGGTTTTTCAATCCTGTAGTCCGGTTCAGGGACGTCGCCGAACCCGTAGGACGCGAACACAAAGGGAACGCCTGCCTTACGGCAGGAAAGAAAATCACCCATGGTATCGCCTACATAAACAGGGGACTGAAGATGCTGTTCCTTCATCAGTATGGAGATGGTTTCCGGTTTGTCGGCGCCGGTATCTCCGTGGCAGAGATGGCCGGAAAAGTATCTGCCGAATCCGGTGGCTTTCAGAAATACTTCGATATATCCTGCCTGGCAGTTACTTACGATATAAAGAGGATATTCTACCGCGAGCGCTTTCAGGGTTTCCTCCAGTTCCGGATACAGAGGCGCGCACTTTCTGAGAAGGGCGCGGTGTTCCGCCTGGCAGCAGCCGTCAAGGAGCCGCAGCTGTTCTTCTTTATCGTAATCTGTGAAAACCATTTCTGCAATCTGCGGCATTGGACGTCCGAAAAGCGAACGTATCCGTTCACCGGTAATATTCATATTTATATGTTCGTTTTTATTGAGGTATTCCGTCCAGGCGTCTGCCACTATGTCTGTTGAATTCCATAATGTTCCATCCAGGTCAAAAATTATACTATCCATATCTATTCATATCCTTTCCAGCATATTCTATCGGAGAAAATGAAAAAAAGCAACTGTCTTTTTCTGCGATTTATGGTAGAATAACAGCGAGGTAAAAACAAGATGAAATATGAACATACAATAAAAGCCCGTTTCCTGGATCGGCCCAACCGTTTTATCGCTCATGTGGAGCTTGACGGAGAGACAGAGACCGTCCATGTGAAAAATACCGGACGCTGCCGCGAGCTGCTGGTGCCGGGCAATGAGGTGATCCTTGATGAGAGCGGGAATCCCTCCCGCAAGACCCGTTTCGATCTGATCAGTGTCTGCAAGAACGGACGCTGGATCAATATGGACTCCCAGGCGCCTAATAAGGCCGCGGAGGAGTGGGTACAGAGCGGCGGACTATTTAAAGAAGAATGCAGAGTTTACCGCGAAAAGACATACGGGAATTCCAGATTCGACCTGTACGTGGAAACAGCGCGGGGGCGGAAGGCCTTTATCGAGGTAAAAGGAGTCACTCTTGAGGAAGAGAATATCGCCCGTTTTCCGGACGCGCCTACTCTGCGGGGAGTAAAGCATGTGAAAGAACTGATCCAGTGCGTGAAAGACGGGTATGAGGCGTATCTTCTCCTTGTGATCCAGATGAAGGGAATCCGTCTGTTTCAGCCCAACTGGAAAACACATGCGGAGTTTGGCCGGGCAGTGAGAGAGGCGGCGGACGCCGGCGTAAAAATCCTTGCCTATGATTGTATGGTGGGAGATGATATAATGGAAATACAGGATCCGGTCCCCATTGATCTGGAGGAGCCTGTATGCTGAATAAAATTGTGGATCCACTGGTGGACTGGTACAGGGAAAACAGACGCGCCCTTCCATGGAGAGAACAGAAAAACGCCTATTATACCTGGGTGTCGGAGATCATGCTCCAGCAGACAAGGGTGGAAGCGGTAAAACCTTATTTTCAGAGATTTATATCAGAACTTCCGGATCCGGCGGCGCTTGCCGCCTGCCCGGAGGAAAAGCTTCTGAAACTCTGGGAAGGACTGGGGTATTATAACCGGGTGCGGAATATGCAGCAGGCTGCGCGGACAGTAGTGGAGGAATACGGCGGAAAACTTCCTGCGGACTACAGGAAACTTCTCTCCCTGAAAGGGATCGGGAATTATACTGCGGGAGCCATTGCCTCTATTGCCTATGGGATCCCCGTGCCGGCCGTGGACGGGAATGTGCTTAGAGTTGTTTCCCGGATAAAGGAAAGCCGTCAGGATATCATGAAGCAGTCCGTGCGGCGGGAGATAGAAGAAGAATTACAGAAAATCATGCCGGCCGCCTGCCCGGGAGATTTTAACCAGGCTCTTATGGAACTGGGCGCTCTGGTGTGCGTTCCCAACGGGGAACCGAAATGTAAGGAATGTCCCGCCGCGTTCTGCTGCGGAGCATGCCTTCACGGAACCACCGGAGAGATTCCGGTGAAGGGGGCAAAAAAAGAAAGAAAAGTGGAAGAACGGACAGTGCTTGTGATCCAGGACGGACGGATGACTGCCATACACAGACGTCCGGCGAAAGGCCTTCTTGCGGGACTGTATGAGCTTCCCAATATTGAAGGAAAACTCACCCGGGAACAGGTTCTGGATAAGGTAAAAGAACTGGAACTGGAGCCGCTTTTTATAAGAGAGCTGGAGCCGGCAAAACATATCTTTTCCCATGTGGAGTGGAGGATGAAGGGATATCTTGTCAGAGTGTCCTCTCTGGAACAGAAGAAAAATAACAGGCTGATCTTTACAGAAAAGAATCAGGTGGAAAAGCAGTACGCCATCCCGTCCGCTTTTCGCGCCTATGTGAAATACATAAAGGAGGAAACATGATGAAACTTCTGAGTATTGCAATACCCTGCTACAATTCAGAGGCTTATATGGAGAAATGTATTGAATCTCTGCTGACCGGCGGCGAGGATGTGGAGATCCTCGTGGTAGACGACGGGTCGAAAGACCGGACGGCAGAGATCGCGGACGCCTATGCGGAGAAATATCCCACCATCGTCAGGGCTATCCATCAGGAGAACGGCGGCCACGGAGAGGCGGTGAACGCCGGGATCCGCAACGCCACAGGCCTTTATTTCAAAGTGGTGGACAGCGACGACTGGGTAAATGAAGAGGCGTATTCCAAAATTCTGAGAACCCTTGAGGAACTGACCAGAGGACCTCAGACAGTGGATCTTCTTATCAGTAACTTCGTTTATGAGAAGCAGGGGGCTTCCAGGAAGAAGGTCATGCAGTACCGTCACTGTCTGCCTGTTGAGGAGGTTTTCGGATGGGACAGCGTGCATATGCACAGAGGCAAATATCTCCTGATGCATTCCATGATCTACAGGACCAAACTCCTTCATGAGTGCGGGCTGGAGCTTCCGAAGCATACTTTTTACGTGGATAATCTTTTTGCCTTTGAACCCCTTCCCTATGTGAAAAACATGTACTATCTGGACGTGAATTTTTACAGATATTTTATCGGCAGGGATGATCAGTCGGTAAATGAAAAAGTCATGATAAAAAGAATCGACCAGCAGATCCGGGTAAACAAACTGATGGCGGATGTGTTCCACAGATGCAGATTCGGAAATAACCGCCGTCTCCGGAATTATATGCTCAGTTATCTGGATATCATCACCACAGTATCGTCCATCATGCTGGTGAGGGCGGGAACTGAGGAGGCTCTGGGCAAAAAGAAAGAACTTATGGAATATATCCGCGAGGAAGACCGGTGGCTGTACCGCAAGCTGAGATACAGCCTTCTGGGAAGAGCCGCCAATCTGCCGGGAAAAGGCGGGCGCAAAATGTTTGTGGCAGCTTATAAGGTGTGCCAGAAATTCTACGGTTTTAACTGAAACCTTTACAGAAACTTTACAGTCCGGACACAGGAGATTTAACCCTGGATCAATATACTTAAAAGAAAATACCAAAAAAGTTCGGAGGTAAAATACAGATGATCTATCTGGTTGAAGATGATGAAAGTATTCGTGAGCTCGTTGTATATACACTGAAAAGCCAGGATCTTGACGCGAAAGGATTCGAAAAACCGTCCCTGTTCTGGAAAGAACTGGACAAAGAACTGCCTTCCCTGATCCTTCTGGATATCATGCTTCCGGAAGAGGACGGAATATCAATATTAAAAAAACTGAGAGCGCGGCCGGATACGAGAAAGCTGCCGATCATTATGCTCACCGCCAAGGGAAGTGAATACGACACCGTCCTTGGGCTGGACAGCGGCGCGGACGACTATATTCCGAAACCGTTCCGCATGATGGAGCTGATTTCCCGTATCAAGGCCAGGCTCAGAAGAGTGGAAGATAAAGGCGCGGAGGAGTACAGGATGGGGAATCTGTACGTGTGTCCCTCCCGCTATGTTGTAACTGTAAATCAGGAACCGGTAAGCCTGACACTGAAAGAATATGAGATGCTCTGCCTGCTTCTGAAAAACAGCGGGATCGTCCTGTCCAGGACCCAGCTCCTCAATCAGATCTGGGGATATGAATTCGACGGCGAGAGCAGGACGGTAGACGTGCATATCCGTACTCTGCGCCAGAAGCTGGGCGAGGCCGGAGATCTCATCGAAACAGTGAGAGGTATCGGGTATAAAATGGGGAAATAAATGAAATCACTTGTAATTGCTGAAAAGCCCTCTGTGGCAAGAGACATTGCCAGAGTGCTTCACTGTAACCAGAAAACCGGCGGAGCGCTGGAAGGAAAGGATTATGTTGTCACCTGGGCGCTGGGACACCTTGTGACACTGGCGGATCCGGAAGAGTATGATAAGAAGTATATGAAATGGGATATGGATACTCTTCCCATGCTGCCAGAAAAAATGAAGCTGGTGGTCATCCGCCAGACTTCGAAACAGTATCAGGCGGTAAAGACACAGCTTTTCCGCAAAGATATCAGCGACGTTGTGATCGCCACAGACGCGGGAAGAGAAGGGGAACTTGTAGCCCGGTGGATACTGGAAAAATCCGGCTGCCGCAAACCTCTCCGCCGTCTGTGGATTTCTTCTGTTACAGATAAAGCGATCAGAGACGGATTTCATAATCTGAAAGACGGAAAAGAATACAATAATCTTTACCGGGCGGCGTCCGCGAGGGCCGAGGCCGACTGGCTGGTGGGGATTAACGGTACGAGGGCGCTGACCTGTAAATATAACGCCCAGCTTTCCTGCGGAAGAGTGCAGACTCCGACACTTGCCATGATCGCCATGCGGGAGGAGGAGATTCGGAACTTTAAGCCGGAGGATTATTACGGAGTCACATTGCAGGCGGAAGGCGTGCAGTGGATCTGGAAAGACGCCAAAAGCGGCAGCACACGCACTTTCCATAAGGAGAAGGCTGAAGAGATACGGGATAAGGCCGGACATTCTTCCCTTGAGATAACATCCGTGACGAGAAAACCGAAAAAAGTTCCGGCGCCGGGACTATACGACCTGACGACGCTGCAGCGGGAAGCCAACCAGAAATATGGTTTCTCCGCAAAGGAGACACTGAATATCATGCAGCGTCTTTATGAGAATCACAAGGTGCTTACCTATCCGAGAACAGATTCCAGATATATCGGAAAAGACGTGGTTCCCACCATCAAAGAGAGATTGAAGGCCTGCGGCGTGGGTCCTTACAGGAAGCTGGCGGGCATCCTTCTTACCAGACCAATCCAGATAAACGGAAGTTTCGTGGATGATAAAAAAGTCAGCGACCATCACGCGATCATCCCTACGGAGCAGTTTGTGCAGCTGGATCATATGACCAACGAGGAACGGAAGATATACGATATGGTTGTCCGCCGTTTCCTGAGCGTACTTTATCCGCCTTTTGTATATGAACAGACAGCAGTGGAAGGGACGGCGGGAGGTTATATGTTTGCCGCCAGAGGCAAACAGGTGACTGACCCGGGCTGGAAAGCTGTCTATGAAAACGGATTCCAGGAAGAGGAAGAAGATACAGAAACACAGGATATGAAAGACCAGAGTCTCCCTGTTTTTCATAAAGGAGACAGGGTCATAGTTGAGAAGGTACAGCTGACCGCCGGAAAAACGAAACCTCCGGCCCGGTTTACGGAAGCCACTCTTCTTGCGGCAATGGAAAATCCGGTGAAATATCTGGCGGTAAAAAACAATCAGGCGGCCAGAACTCTGGGAGAAACCGGCGGACTGGGCACGGTAGCCACACGGGCGGATATTATAGAGAAGCTTTTCAACACCTTTATGATGGAAAAGAAAGGCAATGAGATCCATCTTACCTCAAAAGCTAAACAGCTTCTGGAACTGGTGCCTGAAGATCTGAAGAAACCGGATCTTACCGCGGACTGGGAACAGAAACTTTCTGATATTTCCAAAGGAAAGCTCCGCCAGGACGCGTTTCTGAAAGATATCCGGAAATACACCTGCGATATTGTAGACGAGATCAAAGCAGGACAGGGTACTTTCCGTCATGACAATATGACGAATAAGATCTGTCCCAACTGCGGGAAGCACCTTCTTGCGGTAAACGGCAAAAACAGCCGGATGCTGGTGTGCCAGGACAGAGAGTGCGGATACCGGGAAACCATAGCCCGCACTACAAACGCCCG
>DWXL01000101.1 GCA_019119235.1 Candidatus Blautia excrementigallinarum
CCTGTAAAAAGAATTTACCCTTCAAAAATTTTTTTTACATAACCCCTTATTTAATTATTTATACTCCCCTCGAAAGACCCGATAGCTCCCCTATCGGGTCTTTCACTGAATAAAAATAACTTCAGGGAAGAACAGTGTTTTTCCCGTGCAGATATGCGGAAAGGAGAACATGGAGATGGACGTCCGGGAGTTCCAGGAAAAACTAAAGGAAATACAGGAAACTGCCCGCAGTCAGGGCGGAAGCCTTAAGGCGGAACAGATCCGTGAGACTTTCGGGAACGCGGGACTGGACAGCAGCCAGCAGGCGGGTGTTCTCCGTTATCTCACATCGCAGGGAATTTCCATAGAAGGCGCAGACGCCGGGAAAGATAAAGAGCAGCAGGAAGAGAGACAGGCGGCGCCTCTGACGGAAGAGGAGAAGGCGTATTTCCGTGAATATATGGACGGCCTTCCCAGGGAAGAAGGAGAAGAGGACAGAGAAGCTCTTTTTGCGAAGCTTGCCGGGGGAAGCAGAGAAGCTTCACAGCGTCTGGCGGCGCTGTACATGAAAGAGGCCGCCCGTCTGGCGGCGGAGATGAATACGGAGGAGATCTTTATCGCGGATATGATCCAGGAGGCAAATCTGGCGCTGATGCAGGCGCTGGAAAACGCGGGATCAGTGCTGAGGGACGAAGAATGGCTTCTGGCCGAGATCCGGAAAGGGCTGGAAGAGGTCTGCCGGGAGCAGAAGCAACAGAAGTTTCGGGACGACAGCCTGGTGGCGAGAGTCGAGAAACTGGAAAGTGCGGTAAGAGAACTTTCGGACGATGAAGACGACGCCAGAAACGCTTTCAGTATTAACGAGCTGGCGATCATTCTGGATATGGATGTGGAGGAGATCCGCGATACCCTGCGGCTTACAGGCGACGATAAGTAAGCGGCGTTTTGTGACGGCGGGACTGCTTTACGAAACTGTTATTATGTGATAGAATTGCAGAAACGGGAGGTGTTGCAATGCAGATCAGAGAATCGGCGGAGGATTATCTGGAATCGATCCTTGTACTGTCCCAGAAGGGCGGCGGGGTGCGTTCCGTGGATATCGCGGCGAGACTTGGCGTATCCAAGCCCAGCGTGAGCCACGCGATGAAGCTGTTAAGAGAAGACGGATATATTGCCATGGACAGGTACGGAACAGTGACTCTCCTTGAGAAAGGCGCGGAGATCGCCAACAGGATCTATGAGCGCCACACAGTTCTCACGAAGATGCTGGAGGGACTGGGAGTGCCTTCTGACATTGCCAGAGCGGACGCCTGCAAGATGGAACATGATATCAGTCCGGAGAGCTTTGAGAGGATTAAACAGCATCTTAAGGACAAAGGCGAGATCAGATAGATCATCATAAGAGTAAAAGGGAACCCCTGACTGCCGGAGACGACGGCCAGGGGTTCTGTGTGTTATATGTCCGGACGGTTTCTGCCCGGAAGCTGGGCCAGCACAATGGCGGCAAACATGATGACACAGCCGGCGATCTCCCGGCCGCTCAACCTCTGCCCCAGGATGATCCAGCCTGCCAGTACGGAGATACAGGATTCCAGGCTGAGGATCAAAGACGCGACGGTGGGGTTCATTCCCTTCTGGCCGATGATCTGCAGAGTGTAGGCGACGCCGCAGGACAGGACGCCCGCATAGAGAACAGGAACCCAGGCCGCAAGCAGACTGGAGATCCGGGGATTCTCCAGAAGGAGAGCCGGGATGCCGGACAGGACGCCGCACACGG
Source organism: Candidatus Blautia excrementigallinarum (assembly GCA_019119235.1). Classification (GTDB taxonomy): domain Bacteria; phylum Bacillota; class Clostridia; order Lachnospirales; family Lachnospiraceae; genus Blautia_A; species Blautia_A excrementigallinarum. Next base: position 1,757 of record DWXL01000101.1, read on the forward strand.
CGAACTGGATGCAGGACATTTTCACTCCGTCGGTGAGAGGTGAAAAGTGATCAATCACCAGAATATGCAGGGAGAAAAATACTGCGCAGATAAGTACTAGAAAATCTCCCTTTCCCACAGAAAAACCGTCTTTGATACAGAGAAGATACAGTCCGGCAAGGGCCAGTACAACAGCTGCCCAGATAAAAGAACTGCATTTTTTTCCGAGAAAGAGTCCGATAACGGGAACGATCACTATGTAGCAGGCGGTAATGAATCCGGCCTTGCCCACTGTGGTATATTTGATCCCGAACTGCTGAAAATTACTGGCAAGACAGAGAAGAATCCCGCAGGCGCATCCTCCTGTGATGAGGACGCGGAGCTGCGCTCTTCTTTGCTCTGCGGAAATTTCCTCCTGTTTCTTTCCTCGGTTCAGAAACCAGATAACAGGAAGGAGCACCGCCGCGCCGATCAGGTTTCGGGCGGCGTTGAAAGTGAATCCTCCTATATAATCCATGCTCACGCTCTGGGCTACGAAAGCCACGCCCCATATGGCGGCGGTGAGAAGCAGGATCAGAGAATTTTTCAGTTTGATCTGTGATGTCTTCATTTGTAGTCTCCTCGTCCGCATATTTATGCGGAATTTTTTTGTTTCACAGGATATCCCTTGTGCTGACGCGCCAAAATGCCGGATACCCTGTGGTGTTTGCTTTTTGGCGGATTTTTTCAGAAGAGTTTCTCTCCGCAGACATATTTTCCGGCGATACAGCGCTCGTCGCCGATATAGGCCAGGCGTTCCAGCCGTTCTCCGGCGGTAAGCGTTCCGGGATAAGCCCAGAAACTGTCGTCCAGGATCAGAGCGTCGAAGTCATATCCTTCAAGGAAAGCGCCGGTACTTCCGAAAAAGCTGCCGCCTCCCGCGGACGCCAGATAAAAGGCCTCGGCAAAGGAGAGGGCTTTCTGTGAATCGTCAGCCAGCCGCCAGCGGAGTTTGGAAACCTGCACGGCGTCAGCCGCGGTACGCAGCATGGAAAGGGAATGGCCTCCGGCGATGTCGGTGCCAAGTCCCATATTCAGCCCCTTTTCCATAAATCGCCGCACGGGAGCGATTCCGGAAGAAAGATTGGTGTTGGACTGCGGGCAGTGGGCCACATAGACGCCCCGCTGTTTCATCAGGGCGATTTCCTCTTCTGAGGAGTGGACGCAGTGCGCCATGATCGTGGGGCAGCCTTCTCCTCCGAAGAGACCGAAACGGTCGTAGGCTGCTCCGTAGAACTCCGAATCCGGACAGAGGTCTTTTACCCAGTCGGCTTCCCCCGGATTTTCCGAAAGATGGGACTGTACGGGAAGGCGGTAATTTTGCTGGATAGCGGAAAGTTTCGTCATCAGTTCATCCGTGCAGGAGGGGATGAAGCGGGGCGTCAGGATGGGCCGGACGTTCCGGTATTTCACCTGGGCATCCTCAAGCCAGCGCACTGTCGCTTTGGCTGAGCTTTCGGCGCTTTCCTCCTGAAGATCTTCGGGACCGTTGCGGTCCATATTGACTTTGCCGATATATGCTTTTATACCTGTCTCTTCTGTCAGATCCATAAGAAGTTCCGTTGCTTCCACATGGAGCGTACCGAAAATGCAGGCTCTGGTGGTGAAGCTCTTTTTCAGATCGTCTGCGAAGATACGGTAGGCTTTTCCGGCGTACTCCAGGTCGGCGTACCGGGCTTCTTCCGGAAAGGTAACTGTGTCCAGCCAGTCCAGAAGCTCCAGATCCATATGTGTTCCCCGGAAGCTGTACTGGGGCGCGTGGAGATGGAGATCGGTGAGACCGGGAATGATCAGGGAATTTCCGGCGTCTGTACAGGGGATTCCCCGGAACCGTTCCGGAAGTTCTCTATAAACGCCTGCGCACTTACCGTTCTCGCAGATCACATAAGCATTTTCTTCGGAAACCAGATGGCCTGGGTCCGCGCTGAAGCATATGCTGCCCTTAAGGGCGAAGGTCTTTGGATTTGTCATTTTGCCGCCTCCGTTTCTGTGCTGTATTTTCGGCTGCTTTTATGGGACGGATACGCGATTCCGTCCCGGCATCATTAATTATATGGGTATGGATTTTATCTGTCAAATCAAATAAAGAGGAAATATACTGGCGTGAAAGAGAAATCCGTGATAGAATGACTGATATTACAACAGGGAGGTGTCTGACGGAAGTGGATAAAAAACAAATGAAAAGCATTATGCTGCTGATCCTCTTTACAGTAATGCTGTATGTGGGACTGCAGAATATAGATGTGGTGCTGGGAGTGCTGGGGACCATGATCGGACTGGTGTTTCCCTTCATCCTGGGCGGAGGTATCGCCTTTGTGCTGAATGTTCCCATGAGTTTTCTGGAGAGGAATATTTTCGGCAGAGGCAGGCTGAAGGACAGCCGGAGAGCGGCGAAAGCGGCTCGGCCGGTAAGTCTCATCTTGGCCCTTCTTCTGGTGATCCTGATCATTATGATAGCGGGCTTTGTGATCCTGCCGGAGCTGGGCAATACCGTTATGGGACTGGGGAAAGGCATTGAGACAGGGATCCGGAATCTGCAGATCTGGATCGACAGCACGTTCCAGAATAATTCCGCTATTGTAGAATGGGCGAATTCTCTGGAGATCGAGCCGCAGAAGATGGTGGATTCCATTATGGGAGTCCTGCAGAACGGCGTAAATAATATTCTCTCTTCTGCCGTTACGGTGACAGTGGGGATCGCCAACACAGCAATGAACGCCAGTATCGCTTTTGTGTTCGCCTGCTATATCCTGATACAGAAGGAGAAGCTTATGGTACAGGCGAAGAAGGCCCTTTTTGCCCTCCTTCCGGCGAAGACGGTGAATTATCTGCTTCATGTATGTTCTCTGGCAAACAATACCTTCTCTCGTTTTGTCACGGGGCAGTGCATCGAGGCGGTGATCTTGGGAACCATGTTCTTCGTCGCCATGACGATTTTCCGGTTCCCGTACGCCATGCTGGTGGGCGTGCTGATCGCATTTACGGCGCTGATCCCTATTTTCGGAGCTTTTATCGGATGTGCGATCAGTTTCCTGCTGATCCTGCTGGTAAGTCCGGTGAAAGCGCTGCTGTTCCTGATTCTGTTCCTTGTGCTGCAGCAGATCGAGGGCAATCTGATCTATCCTCATGTGGTGGGCGGATCGGTAGGTCTCCC
>DWXL01000012.1 GCA_019119235.1 Candidatus Blautia excrementigallinarum
GTCCGCCGGCAGATCTGCGCCTGAACACAGCATTTTCCTCCCGCCAGTTTTTCTATTTCACTTCCAAGATGGCGGCGCAGGCTTTCCGTTCCGGTATCATGATCATACCCGCCCAGGATTCCGACAATATCCTGATATCTGTTCATAAAAACATATACAGGGCTGTATTCCCCAACCAGATCTCTCATGATCTTTTCCATGGTCATTTTATAGAGTTCTTCCGTGACAGTACTTCCGCTCAGCCGTCCTTCGTATCCAGGCTGAAGGGAGATTACCGTGAGAAGAAGGGTATCCGGTATTTTTATTCCCAGGAATTCCATCTGTTCCTGCCATTCGCTATCGCTTAATTTTCCGTCGATCCAGTCATTGAAAAAGATATCCCTCAGGTAGTTGCGGTTCTGGCGGATCTGTTCCTTCATAAGATCCATAAATTTCCGGGATTTCCGTTCTTTTTCCAGATCGTTCATACAGCCTTCAAGAGCGTCCTTAAGTTCCTCATCCGCGATCGGTTTCAGCAGATAACTGGATACTCCCAGACGGATAGCCTGTTTGGCATAGGAAAATTCGTTAAATCCGGATATGACAATGATCCTGCACTCTATCTTCAGCTTTCGCAGTTCTTCCAGAAACTTTATCCCGCTGAGTTTTGGCATACAAATATCTACAAGAAGGATATCCGGTTCCAGTTCCTTTGTCTTTTCCAGCGCCTCCAGCCCGTTCCTGGCTTCCGCACATACTTCGACCGGAAGCCCGAAATTCTCCAGGGTGTCTTTCAGGCCCTGACGTATTTTAGGTTCATCGTCTGCTATCAGTATCTTCCACATATGTCATCCCGACCTCCTATACGTATGTACGTTTCATACGCAGAACCGCTATGGTTCCGCCTCCCTCCCGTCTGCGGAATGTCAGGCCGTATTCCTCGCCGCAGGCAATTTTTATTCTGTCGTTTACATTCAGTGTTCCGTACGCATGTACATCCTTTTCCCTCTCTCCGGACGAAAGCCACTGATTAAGCTGTGCGAGCCTTTCTTCTGTCATGCCGGCTCCGTTGTCTTCCACAGCAAGCACCATATCGTCGGAACCTTCTGCATATCCCCGGATCCATATGGTTCCTTTTTCCATGTCAGATTCCTTGATCCCGTGATAAAGGGCGTTTTCAACCAGTGGCTGCAGCGAAAGTTTCAGCACTCTGCATTTCATGATGCTTTTATCAAAATCCATATGATAATCAAACAGATCTTCATAACGGAATTTCTGGATACTCAGATAGCTTTTCACCATATCCGCTTCCTGTTCAAGAGTAATATACTCTTTTCCCTGACTGAGACTGATGCGGAAAAAACTGGAAAGCGCCAGAACAATTTCCACAATATCGCCGGCATGATATTTTTTTGCCATCCACTGGATCGTATCGAGAGTATTATACAGAAAATGAGGTTTAATCTGCTCATGAAGGATCTGAAGTTCGGCTTTCCTTTTCTTTTTCTGTTCCTCATATACCAGATTCAAAAGCTCATTGATCTTGTCTATCATGGAGTTGAAAGCGTCTCCAAGCTGCCCGATCTCTCCCTTATAGTGATTATCAAAGCGCACGGTCAGATTACCTGTCTGGACCTTCTGCATCAGCCTTGACAGCCTGGCCAGCGGTTTTGTAAATGACGCAGAGAATATTACCGAGCACAAAGCCGCAAACACTGCAGTTATCACAGCGATAAACACAGACGCCCTCATTACCTGAACCGCGCCTGCAATTGTCTTGTCCCAGTCAAATACGCCTACCACTGTCAGATCTGTGTAATCTGAACTGCTGTAGAGCACTCTGTATTCCTGTCCGTTTATTTTGCACTGCAGCTGTCCGTTCTTACTGCCGAACCATCCCGGATCCATGCGGTAAACGATTTTGTTCTGAGGCGCGTAGATCACTTTTCCCTGACTGTTCTGGATATATCCGAAACCGGTCTGTCCCATGGTGATTTCCTCTATCAGCTCCCGGATCGTCCGTATATCCAGATCCACCAGCAGGACTCCTGCCGGTTCTCCTGTTTCTCTGTCTTTTACCATCTGGGAAACGCTGATAAAATTTTCCATGCTGTAATTTTTCCAGCTTTTCAGATTTCTTCCCACCACATTTGTATTAAGAACCAGCGCGCCGTCCGCCCTGATCGCGTCCTGATACCACTGTTCTCTGCTCAGGGGAGTTTTCTGCAGTCTGTAGGAATCGTTTGAAAGATAACGTCCCTTTTCACTGACAGCCACAATATTCAGGTAGTCCTGATATGTTCTGGAATATTCCAGAAAGATATCCCGCACTTCCCCTTCTTTTTCAACACGCTGAGCGGGATTACGTTCTTCATCCACAGTAAGATAACTCTGTACAGCAGGATTATTTCCCAGTATCTCCATGTTGTCTGACACCGAACGAAAGATCAGATCCAGGGATCTGAGTACCTGGTTCTGAATTTCCACCGTGTTGGCAAGCGAACGGTCCGCAATGGAATTCTGATAGATGACATTCCCCGTCGCAGTGAGAATAAATGTCACCAGAAGAAGAATACTGCAGTTTAAGGCAGTCAGCTTAAACATCATATTTTCCGGTTTTATATATTCTTTCAGTCTTTTCAATATCTCTTCCTCCGACATGGTCACTATCATAAATTAACAGCC
>DWXL01000102.1 GCA_019119235.1 Candidatus Blautia excrementigallinarum
CGCCTGATGGAATATAAGGACTGTTTTGAGATCATGGGGAAAGACCGCAACAGCTATTCCAAAACAGACCTGGAAGCAACCTTCATGCGGATGAAAGAAGACCATATGATGAACGGGCAGTTAAAACCGGCCTACAACGTCCAGATCGCAGTAGAAAACTACTTCATTATCCACGGATATGTGAGCAATGACCGGACAGACTATAATACACTGATCCCTGTTCTGGAAAAGCATCGGAACGCATTTGGGGATACCCTGGAGGCAGTGACTGCTGACAGCGGATACTGTAGTGAAAAGAATCTGTTGTATCTGAAAGAGAATGGGATCAAAAGCTTCATCAAACTCCAGGACCATGAGAAACGGAAAACACGGGCATACAAAGAGAACATCGGGAAGTATTCCAACATGACATATGCCGTCTTTGAAAATGAGCATTATTACATCTGCCATGACGGAAGGGAGCTGCGCTATATCCGGACGGAAAGCAAAGAACAGGACGGATATACCCAGACGGTGGAAGTCTATGGCTGTGCGGATTGCAGCGGCTGCGAGCATAAACACAAATGTCTTTACAGATACAATACAGAAAAGAATCCAGACCGCAATAAAGTGATGAAGATCAATGAACGGTGGGAAGAGCTGCGAGAGGAATCCAATGCGAATATCCAGAGTGAAGAAGGGATCCTGAAACGCCAGACACGATCGATCCAGACAGAAGGGCACTTTGGAGATATCAAAGAGAACGAAAACTTCCGTCGTTTTAATTACCGTTCAGCGGAAAAAGTGTATAAAGAGTTCATGCTGTATGCAATAGGCCGGAACATCCTAAAATACCACCGGTTCTTGCATCATGAAATCGAGAAATACAAAGGGAAAAGGGGGCAGAAAGCTGCTTAACTGATGGAGCCCCTTTGCAATCCAGAACAGGGGGCTTTTGCGCCCTAAAATACGAGGGATAAAAAGAAAGAGACAGTCCGACAGAGAATTCGATTCCTAAAAAATCCGAATTCTCTGGGATTGTCTCTTTCCTGCGTGTCAGGGGATAAAATTCGGTATTAACCGACTTCCCCCATTCTTTGTAAGGTGACAAATTACGTTACTATAAACATATTTTTTTAACTGTAATATGTTGAAACGTCTTTAAAGTTAAAAAATACTATTGGTTAGAGGTTCTCTTCCCGGATACGCATATTAACAGTACGTCCAGGGGAATTACAAGGACAAGGATGTATACGTACCGCAGAGAACAGGCGATAGGTGTGGCGATCATTACAGTGGCCCAACAACCTGCCGCCGGCAAGAGTAGTAACAGTTTCCTGTAATCCCGGCGCATCAGAGAAACAAATGCACCTAAGACTAAGATAATGAAAAATACAGCACTGCTGACAGGTTCAATACTATCTGTCAATGCGCGGATTGTATGTCCGGTAAATTTTTCTATAAGATCCGTACATTCCAGTCCGTACTGGTTATTCCACATCCAGTTCTGGACATAACCGTCGCGGCTTGTTACAGAAGGAGCCCAGAACCCCGCTGTTGCCAGGAGATACGCCTTAATCCCGCCAACAGGATGATGTACCATCAGAGACAGCCAGCATTGCAGAAATTCCAAGGGGTCCTCTTCTATGATTGGTCCCTGGAAATCCGGAGCATTCCATTTGACAGGATCAACGATACAGGGATGATACCATTCCTTTATGGACTCTTCTGATATTATAGAATCGATATATGCCTGTTCTTCCTCTGTAAAGTCGTAATCATAATAGACCAGGTAAGACAATTGCTGCAGAGGAATCCCCAGGCTTTCCACTGTAGTATCAACATTGTAGTTCATTTTTTCATAGATTGGACCCTGTATCACTGTCACCATCGACGTAAGTATTACGAAAGCCAGCACAGCCCTCCAGTGCGACAGCAGTCTGCGCGCCTGCAGCAGAAGGAGAACTGCCATTGTCAGGAAAACAATATACTTCCCATTGTTCCGGGTAAAGCTTGTCAGGAATCCCAGGATTACGAATTTTATAAGATACCCCGGATTTCGTAAGAGCCTGTCTGCCCCGTCGAAGACTAAATCCCCCACACAGAGAGAAAATAAAAGAAGCGCCAGAGCGAAGAAAGTGTCTTTCCAAAGGCTGATCACGTAAAGCGGATACAGCGGGAAAAACATAAGGAATATCTGCAGAACCAGAGTTATCTTAATACCCAATCCTCTCCTGTGTACCCAGCAGATGAGGAAAGCCAGGACCGCAGCCATAGCTAGGTATTGAAGGATCAGCATTGTTGCCGCGGCAAAGAAGATTCCCTGATGGAAAAGTCTCCCAAAAAGGATAGCTCCGCGCCAGATTAGGATATAGAGAACGGGATGGTGGTTATTCAGCATAGTCATCCCGTAATCATCCATACTGTAAGCGAAGTCGATGGACCTGAAGGTATCCGAAAAAACCCCTCCGGGAAAATATATCAGAACATACGGAAGCCACGCCAGCAGAAGCAGCACAAAGGAAATAAAATAACCCTTTCGCATGGTTACTTCTTTTGTACGCCGCTTTGTATAAACACGATTAACATACAGCAGCGCCAGGAGCGCCACTCCTCCCAATAAGAAAAAAAGGATAAATCGTACCAGTGTTAACATGGTAACGGGAATAAGATAATTCTCCTGTGGAGTGCCCCACGTGATCCCGCAAAAGGAAATCTGCATCCCTAAAGTACAAAGAGCCGCCAGAAACGCATCTATCAGAAGAAAGACGGCCCGTTCTCTGTAAGTCGACTGTTTTACTATATTTTTCAATGTCTTCATGATTTTATTGTTTCCTCACAGTGTCTGGTCCTCTTATAAGCAGCCTGGTCTTTAGCCCTATATTTCTACGGTATGATCTGTGGCGTATAATACAGGTTCCGTATAAGTGCCAAATTCCACGTATATCTCATAATTGCCGGAGGGTATCCTGGATTTTTCCACCCGTGCAAAAAAACTGTTGTGGTCATAATCAAAGGGAGTATTATCGTATCCCGCTTCCGGGTCCGTATTTACGCGGATGGAGGTAGGGATTCGGTAATAATTCTCGCCGTCAGCCATTTTCAGCACCAGGGCGCAGTTGAAAAAATCAGTCTCTTCGCCCTCTATATAGGCCCGTCCCTGTATGGATACGTCTCTTCCATTATCCTTCACATAATCCAGCTGAAAACGAAATCCCTTCGCGTCAGATATCTCTGCCTCTTCGCTCCGGAAGGTCTCTACCCTGGAAACATCTTTATATAGGAGTACACAAATCAGGAGGGTGAGGACGGCCACCCCCAGACATTCCAGCAGAACGCAGAATGATTTTATTCTCTTATTCTTTCTTATTTCCATCAGAAGCTCCTTACCTGATATTTTTCAATGAATCACTGTAAGCGGATGCAACATACAGGATGGTAACGGCGAATCCCAGCAGATTTTTGGGGCGGTCCGCCTCCAGCAGCAGTTTATCCAGCAAGATAGCGCTGCAGATACCTAAAGCAAGACACAGGAATACAAAAGTTCTGGTGTTGGACCCGTAAAGGGTGGGGGAAAAGCCCATAATGATCCTGCTGCAGAAACCCGCTCCAAGGATCAGAAAAAAGATGATTCCCTTTAGATCGGCGCCAAAGCTCCACAGAATTTCCAGCAGCACCAGCCCCAGTATAAAAAGCGTCAGCGCCAGAGGGACATAGAACTTCCAGTTCGTATAGGTATAAGCGTCTATATATCTGTAATCAGGCATATCAAAACACCATGGAGTATAATAGGAAAACTTTTCCTGTATATTCAGCGGCAGATAATCCTGATAATTTCCGCACACCAGACTTGCCACGAGAGGAATCAGAGAAACCAGCCGAAAAGACAGTTCTCTTTTTTTCGCCCATACGTTCAGCATCAGGAGAAAACAAAAGAGCGGCCAGAGAATAGTCTGGCCCGTAAGGATCAAGGCCGCTGTGGAGGTAAAGCCACGGATTATTTTCTCGAAGAAGTCAAGGGCAAGATAGTCCGGATTGAAAAAAATATTAAAGCTGGTCGCCTTGTTGGTATGTCCCGGCGCAGTAAGCAGAAGAATCATACTGCCTATGGTTATCACGTACTGGATCCAGACATATCTGTGGATCTTTGTTTTCTTTATCAGAGAAGCACCGATAAAAAGCGTATAAACTGTAATAACAATAGCTCCGGACTGCTCCTGGTTGCCCGCATATAAGCCGGCCAGCCAGCAGGCCGGAAGCAGCAGGGGCTGTTTCTCAAATCTGGACGCATATTTCAAAGGCAGCAGGGAAACCAGCAGCGCCGCCGTGCACCAGGTATAGTTTACACTGCTCGCCACATATCCTGCTGAAGTGAGATAGGTAAAGTTCAGAAGAAGAATGGAAAAGCAGCTTAAAATAATATGGCGAGATGTAATAAATAATCTGTCCGCGCACAGAACGATCAGGAACAGCACGCCAATATCTACAGTCTTCCATATGAATGAAGGCAGGTAAGTAAAGATAGCCGCCATGGTATCTGTAAAAATCTTCCCGTTCGTCTTGAAATAGAGATGGGAAATATGCTGCAGCAAAGTCTCCTTCTTCAGTTCCTGACTGAAAATTGCATCGTCACTGAGGTTCAGGCTCATGTTCCGGTGCAGAAAGAACAGCAGTATAAAAAACAGCAGACATACGGTCCAGTGCTCAATCTGTTTCCGATGCGTGTACAAAAAGTTTCTGGCAGTATACATTCTGTCTCTCATATCAACAGATCCTCCGTTCCATATCGATGCCGGGGCGGTTCTTTTTGCCGGATGAGCCCGCGATCAGTTTCTTTACATTCCGGTAGAGGGGTTCCTCGATCCATTCGAAGAACACCACCGCTACGCAGCAGCTGACCAGTACGTTTGCGATAAAATTCCGCATGTACGCCACAAAAGGCCACGGATCCATCATGAAATAATAATAGTGGAGAATGTAGATCCCGTAACTGGCCTGCCCCAGCCGTACGAACCAGGGGAGGGAAAAGAAACGGGATACAAGGCCGTTCGGATTGTATACGAGCAGCAGAATCATGATTCCTCCAAGGAAACCGCATAACCATGGTCTCTCCCAGCCAACCTGGTATCCGCTCAGCGCCGGATTCAGATGAGCCAGCACATGGTCCGTGGTAAAATACACTGACAGAATCAGCAGAACACCGGCAAGATCCGCCGTCAGGCTTATACTCCGCCGCCGGATCGTCTTCAGGATTCCGCTCTTGCACAGATAGCCGAAAGAAATACCCAGCACGAACAGGTCAAGGCGGAAAGGCTGGTTCAGCAGACGGAAAGAAGTAATCCGGTATAAGTAAATATGCAGCATTACAGAAAATACCAGGAAACCTGCGCAAAGCCAGATATTCTTAATCTTCAGGCGCCGTTTCAGAAGGGCGGCCGCCAGCATCACCACCGGTATGATAAGGTAACAGAGCATCTCGTGAGTCAGAAACCACAGATGTCTCCAGCCTTCCATAAAAAACATAAGCCGGAGAAGCCGTGTTCCGGTAAAAGAATCTTTAAAGAGTACCGATACAAGAATGAGGGCAAACCAGTGCATGGGAACGATGCGGACGATGCGCATGAGATAGAAACTCCCCCATCCCTTTAAGGACAAAAAACGTTCCTCTCCGTCCTGCTTCTGCGGATTCGCAATAAAAAAACCGCTGAGTACAAAAAACAGCGAGACCATGATCCCCCCCTGATAGCGCAGGCCCAGGACGCGGCAGTGGTCCGCGAGAATAACCATGCAGGCCCAGAAACGGAGGCCGTCAATCTGTTTTATTCGCATTTTTCTTTTCCTCCTGAAGCTTCACTTTTCATAAAAAACACTGTAAAAACTTCCCCAATCCTGCGAAACAGCTCTCTTTCCAGCGGGATCAGCCATTTCATACCAATCCAGATCATAAAGGCGCTGTAGAGGTAAGTGGCCATTGGGGATGTGATCTCCATAGTAAACCCAAGTGATAGCAAAACGACCTGGATTCCTGTTTTTATCAGATACTCACTGCCGCACAGATATAAAGTCTCCCTTCCAATCTCGTTAAAAATCTTTATATCCTGCAGCCATCTGGATACAACTGCGTAAAGCCATATAATCAGGAGCGGCTGTATATGGAACAGAAAGCTTCCAAGGATGGGTATCTGAAAAGACGCCAGCAGGTAAACATTCTTAAAATACAGAAATATGGCATACACCAGACAGAGCGCGCTGAACAATGTTACAGGCAACCTGTATTTTCGGATATCCAGGAAGATCTTCTCCATAACAGGAAACAGAAGATAGCCTGTTATGTAATGAAAGAAATAATAAAGAGCGCTGTCCGCATTATAGAAAAACCTGGGATTATGGAGAGGCGACGGATCCAGAATGGCATAAGAGATAAAGGCCAAGCCTGCGGAAACGAGCAGGAGCAGCCATTTGGGGCAAACCCTGTGCAGCAGCACAAACATAACCTGTACTACAAAGAGACAGGTAAGAAACCACAGCCCGCCCGCACAAAAAGTGTTCCGGACAGCGCCCTCCAGCATTTGGATAAACTCTTCCTCGGCAATTCTGGCAGAAACGTTCTCCGTCAGCGTATAAATAACGATGGATAATATACCGAAAAAGAAATAGGGAATAAGAAGAGTCTTAATCCTTTTTTGTATATAAGGGAGGATCCTCCTGTCAGATGTGCTAAGCGCCTCTGCGCATCCGGAAACAAAAAAGAACAGCGCCACATGATGAGTAAACACAAAAGCATAGCTGTCTCTTCCGTCCGAACCGAAATGTCCCAGATAGATGGCAAAGATTCCGAAGCATTTCATAACATCCAGCCATTTTATTCTCTTTTTTGCTGTAGCCATGTCTGTTCTCATCCTTTCTTCTTCATCTTTTTTACCAGCCAGTGGCTCAGCCGGATCATGGGGCGCTCCACCAGATAAAAGGACAGAATAGCCGCGATAATCGTTGGAATCGCGCAGACAAGCATCACCTGCGTATACGACATACCAATGCCGTATTTTTGCAGGAGAGACATAACCAGCTGCTGGAAGAAAAAGCCGTACAGATAGATTCCATAGGACAGATCCATATGCTTATCAATTTTTCTGAACAGCGGATTCGGCGCAAATACAATGGAAAAAATAATATACGGAAAAAGCACATACATTCCGCAATAGCGGATGGGCGCTATGGTTGTCTGCAATAGAAACATCATACACATAGCGGCTCCGGCAGCCTGCAGGTTCAGATATTTCTTTATCTCATCATAAGTAAAAAGTATACCCACAAGATAGGCGGTAGTCAGATGAAAGGCTGATATCAGGTTCGTCCCGTAAACCACCACCTGTGCATGGGTATAAAAAGTCCTGAGATACAGATCGAACACCACGGCTGCCGCTGTCAGTCCCACTATGATCGGGAAAGAACGTTTCTTATTCTGTTTCACCCGGAGCAGGGAGAGGAACAGCGGGGTGAGCACGTACAGAGCCGCCTCCACCGGCATGGTCCACAGGGAGCCGTTGGTGGAATTGGCCTCCGGCAGTGTCTCAAACACACCGGGCTGGTTATATATTGGACGGAAAATCAGGTTCTTTAAGTAGAGATCGAAGGACGACCGGTGAAAATAATTCCAGACGCCTCTGGTGGAAAGAATAGGCCCGGTCACAAATACCATCAAAAACACAAACACTGCCAGCGGGGGCCACAGCCGGAAAAAACGACGTACTGCATACCTTGCAGGATGCGGATCTGAAATCCAGCTTTTTGTGATCAGATAACCTCCTATGAAGAACAGCATGATCACGCCGAGTTCATGCATGGCGATTCCGGCAACATAGGGAGAATCTACTCCGAGAACAACTCCCGTATGACCCATAAAAACTGCGCTGGCCGCCACAATACGGATAAATGCAAAGTTATTATTTCTTGACTCTTTTGTCTGTGCCTGCGGCGTAAGATTACCTTTCGTCATAGGTTCCCATTGTCCTTTCTTTCCGGGATATTTCGGTAAAAACACTAATTTTATTTATACCATAGAAAGACAGAAAAAACAAGAGCTGCTCCCGGTTTCCCGGAAGCAGCTTCTGCCTTAAATCTGGTTATTTACTTTGATATACTGCCAGGATTATTTAACCTGTCCTTTTACCATACCATGATCTACTTTGAAGGTTCCTCCTTCGAAGTCAACAGTTCCGCTGTAATCAACGGCAAGTTTACCTTCTACAACGTAGAACCACTCGTCATCATACATTGCAAGACCTGTATGCTCTTCTGCCACACGACCGTTGGAAAGGAAATACCATACGCCTTCCTCGCCGATCCACAGTCCGTTTCCTTCCTGTGCAAGACGTCCGTCAACAAATACGAAGGTTTCGCCGTCATATTCTACAAGATCATTTACACTGGTATCAAG
>DWXL01000103.1 GCA_019119235.1 Candidatus Blautia excrementigallinarum
GAAGTCTTGTTGCACAACTCTTCTACTGTGTTGATGCCTGCTCTCTTGAGACAGTTATAGGAACGTACGGAGAGTTCAAGTTCATCAATGCTCATCTCCAGAACTTTTTCCTTCTCGTTGTCCTCTTTCTCGATCATGACTTCTGCAGTCTTAGCGTTCTCGGAAAGATCGATAAACAGGCTGAGATGTTCGCTTAACACTTTAGCCGCAAGGCTTACCGCCTCGTCAGGATCCAGTGTTCCGTTGGTGTATACGTCCAGTGTCAGCTTATCAAAGTCAGTCACCTGACCCACACGGGTGTTTTCCACGATCATGTTCACTCTGTCCACAGGTGTATAGATAGCGTCAACCGCGATCACGCCGATAGGCATATCCTCGGATTTGCCCTTGTCCGCGCTGATATAACCGCGGCCTTTGGTAATGGTCAGTTCCATTGCCAGCCTGCAGTCTTTGCCGCCGTTCAGGGTGGCGATCACCTGGTCGGGATTCATGATCTCAATATCCTGGTCTGTCTGGATATCAGCAGCTGTAACAACACCCTTTCCCTCACACTCAATGTATGCGGTCTTCGGCTCATTGTCCGCGCTGTTATTCTTGATGGCCAGGCTCTTAAGGTTCATGATGATCTCTGTAACATCTTCTTTTACACCCGGGATTGAGCTGAACTCATGAAGTACACCGTCGATCTTCACCTGGCTTACTGCCGCTCCCGGAAGGGAAGACAGCATGATTCTCCTGAGAGAGTTGCCGAGTGTAGTACCATAACCTCTTTCCAGCGGTTCCACTACGAATCTGCCAAACTTTTTATCTTCAGATATTTCGGTAATTTCGATTTTGGGTTTATTAAAATCAAACACTATAAGATTCCCTCCTTCTGGAAAGCTGCGCTTCTCTGCGCTTTCAGGCTTTATTTAGAGTACAGCTCGACGATAAGCATCTCGTTTACAGGAACATCGATTGCTTCTCTGTTAGGAAGTTCTTTGATGGTTCCGGTCAGAGCTTCCTGATTTACATCCAGCCATTCCGGAACAAGTCTTCCGCCTGTTACCTCCAGAATTCCTTTATATCTGTCAGAACCTTTGCATTTTTCCTTGATCTCGATCACGTCGCCGGCCTTTGTAAGGTAGGACGGGATGTTGACGCATTTGCCGTTTACAAGTACATGCTTGTGGTCCACGATCTGACGGGCCTCACGTCTTGTTCTTGCGAAGCCCATACGGAACAGAACGTTGTCCAGTCTGCTCTCCAGCATAACCATCAGGTTCTCACCTGTCTGGCCCGGCATTCTGTCGGCTTTCTTATAATAGTTACGGAACGGTTTCTCAAGAACTCCGTAGATAAATTTTGCTTTCTGTTTTTCTCTTAACTGTAAACCGTACTCAGAAACTTTTCTGTTTGCACGCTTTAACTGTCTTGTTGATTTTTTATCAATACCAAGATAAATCGGATCCAGGCCAAGGGATCTGCATCTTTTAAGAACGGGCACTCTGTTTACTGCCATTTCAAGCTACCTCCTCAATTAGACTCTTCTGCGTTTTGGTGGACGGCATCCGTTATGCGGAACCGGTGTTACGTCACGGATACTTGTTACTTCAAGTCCGCATGCCTGAAGGGCGCGGATTGCAGCTTCACGTCCGGAGCCAGGTCCTTTCACCATAACATCAACAGTTTTTAATCCATGTACTAAAGCAGCTTTTGTTGCAGTCTCTGCTGCCATCTGCGCTGCATAAGGGGTAGATTTCCTTGAACCTCTAAATCCCAGACCGCCGGCACTTGCCCAGGAAAGAGCATTTCCTTCGTTGTCTGTCAGTGTAACAATTGTATTGTTAAAAGAAGACTGGATATGTGCCTGTCCGTGTTCAACGTTTTTCTTGACACGACGTTTTGTTGTCGTTTTTCTGGTTGCTTTTGCCATTTTAAAACTAACCTACACTTTCCTTTGATTTATATTATTTCTTCTTGTTTGCTACTGTTCTCTTCGGACCTTTGCGGGTTCTTGCGTTTGTTTTGGTCTTCTGACCACGAACCGGAAGTCCTTTACGGTGACGAATGCCTCTATAGCATCCGATTTCCTGCAGTCTCTTGATATTCAGAGCGATTTCACGGCGAAGATCACCTTCAACCATCATTGTCTCATCGATAACAGCGCTGATTCTCTTAACCTCGTCGTCGGTCAGGTCTCTGACACGAGTGTCAGGATTAACATTTGCCTGAGCAAGAATCTTGTCTGCGCTTGGTCTTCCGATACCATAAATATAGGTAAGACCGATTTCAATACGTTTTTCTCTTGGTAAGTCTACACCAGCTATACGAGCCATGTACTGTTTCCTCCATTTTCTTTTTTCTGAAAGCTCCGCGTCGTACACCACTTGCGTCCGCGCAAGGTGAAATGGGGTGCATCTTCAGCGTCCGCTCCCGTTTTCTGTTCCTAATTGGGGTGCCTCGGTAAAACACCCAGCCGCCTCTGGCGTGAGACAGCCTTTCCGAAACTGCAGCCTCCGGCTGCTGTTGCCTCTCGGTATTAGGCAATACATGCTTTCATAAGATTTCTAAACAGTCCGAACAACCCTTCCGGGCGTATCAGACTACAGCCGCACGTTTCACAAACATCAACCCTGTCTCTGTTTGTGTTTCGGATTCTCACAGATTACTCTGATAGATCCTTTTCTCTTAATGATCTTGCATTTTTCGCAGATCGGCTTTACAGATGATCTTACTTTCACTGGAAATCCTCCTTCCGTAATTTAGGCTTGAATCTGCAGTTATGGACGCACTTATAGCGCGTTCGCATTATAGTCTAACACCATCAGATGGTAATTGCAAGTGTTTTTTTCATGTTTCAGATGTTTTTTCCTGTCAGCATCGGCGGGGACGCATCCCCGCCGGTGTATTTCCTTATTCCGCGCCGTCGAAAATCTGCGCGATGGGGGAATCCGCTGAAAGGATCACGGTCTTGTTTTCTCCCTTCATGGAATTCCTGAGAGCGTCGAGACTCCGGACGAAAGAATAAAACTCTGTTCTTCCTTCTTCGCCGTAGGCCTCCGCCAGTATCCTCATATACTCCTGCTCGCCTTCTGCTTCCAGAATCTCCGCCTGTTTTTCCGCCTCCGAGATCTGAATGGCGACTTCCTTATCCGTGGTGTTGCGGATCACCTTCGCTTCGGAACTTCCCTCCGCGGTATAGGTAGCCGCGATGTTATCCCGTTCCGAGATCATCCGTTCGTATACGGCCTCCTTATTATCATCCGGCAGATCCAGCTGTTTCGTTTCAAAAAGCATGACGGATATGCCGTACTGCTCCATATTGTCGTCCACCGCGTCCATCACCATGGCGGAAAGTTCTCCGTCCCTGCTGGTGATCACTTCATCCTGGGACATACTGCTGATGGCGTTTTTCGTGGCGTTGTAAACCGCCGTATTGATCCTGCTCTCCCCGTTTTCAATGGAAGAATTCAGTGTCCTGGCAAATTTCAGGGGATCGGAAATCTTCCATATTACATAGCTGTCTGTGATCATGGTCTTTTTATCTCTGGTGATCACATCGGAAGGCGCCAGATCGTACAGCAGCGTCTGTTTTGGCAGAGTGGCCGTCGTTTCAATAAACGGGATTTTCAGGCTGAGGCCCGGCTGGTCGATCACTCTCTGTACTTTTCCGAACTGGCGGACCAGTTTATACTCGTTCTGTCTGGTAACTGTCAGAGACATTCCCGCGGCAAAAAGCACTGCCAGCCCTGCCAGCGCGATGATCACGTTTTTTCTTTTCATTACTGGTCACCTCCCTGTGTGTTCTGTGCCTGCTGCGTGCCGGATGTTCCTTCTGCGGTACCGGCTCCGCTTTCCCCCGCCGCCGGTTCATAAGCGTCGTCTGAAGCGGCGTTTGTCTCTCCGGTAAAGGAATCCAGCGGCAGTACCTTCTGTGTTCCCGTTCCATCGTCTATGATCAGCTTCATATCCGGGAGGACGTCTTCCATGGCTTCATAGAACATTCTCTGCTTCGTCACTTCCGGATTCTTCACATACTCTTCGTACATGGCGTTAAAACGGGCGACTTCCGCCTCCGCCTCGTTGATCCTCACCTGTTTTGCAGCCTCGGCATCCTGAATGATCTGGTCAGCCTGGGCTTCCGCCTGGGGAAGCTGTTCGTTCCTGTATTTGTTCGCATTATTCACGGCAGTCTCCTTGCCCTGTTTCGCCGTTTCCACTGCCTTAAAAGCACGCATGACTTCCTGGGTGGGCGGCTCGGAATCCTGGATTGTGATATTCACAAGCTGGATCCCCACGTCCTGCTGTTCCATTTTCTCCATGATCATCTCCCGGATCTTCGCCTGGATCTCACTCTTGCCTGTGGTCAGCACATCGTCCACAGAATAACTGGCGATCACCGTGCGGATACAGCTCTGGGCAATACTTTTGAGAATTTCCACCGGTTCCTGTGAAGTGTAAAGATATTTCACAGGCTCAGTGATTCTGTATTCCACAAAGAAATCAACATCAATAAAATTATAATCCGAAGTGATCATGATACCCTCATTGGAGACCACTTCGTTGGTATCCTGCTGATATCCGATGGGAAAGCCCTGTATTGTCGTATTTACCTTCTGCACTCTCTGGATCAGGGGGATTTTGAAGTGAAGGCCTGTCTCCGTCACCGCCTTCGGCATTCCGAATGTGGTAAGTACCGCCTGCTCCTGCTCCTGGATCTGATAGGTGCAGTCCGTGGCCGCCAGAGCCGCAACCGCTACGACTGCCACGACCGCCGCTGTTCTCTTTGCCGCTTTCCCGATTTTCGGTTTGCGTGGTTTCCAGCGGTTTCTCATATTGTTCATATTCATATTAAAATCGTCCATATTTCCTCCTTCTTAATAATGACGGATCCGTTTCATAGAAAAGAAAAAGACTTTCATTCCGGACAGGTACTGCCTGCCGCAGAACAAAAGTCTTGCTGTTTACTTCATATCGCGAATATCATCCTCTGATATCGTGCTGTCGCCAATATGTACCGCTGCCCAAAACGCATTCCCGGTCTCAGACCCGCGGCCGCTACTCCCTTTTCTATGAGCGGAATCATATCATATCCAGAGGACAATTGCAAGTATGTTTTATTAAATTCTGAAAAA
Source organism: Candidatus Blautia excrementigallinarum (assembly GCA_019119235.1). Classification (GTDB taxonomy): domain Bacteria; phylum Bacillota; class Clostridia; order Lachnospirales; family Lachnospiraceae; genus Blautia_A; species Blautia_A excrementigallinarum. Next base: position 5,118 of record DWXL01000103.1, read on the forward strand.
ACATGATACTGCACAAAAATGTCTCCCTGTTTTTGTATAAACAGTGTCGAATAAGTCTGATCATACGTTTCTGATGCTCCGGATCGTCTTTCGGAACTGTATGGTGAACAGAACCGCCGTAAAAGCAACTGCAATCGTATCGGCGATGGGCTCCGCGATATAAACCGCCATGGTCTGATCCGCCCGGATGATCTGCGGCATGATATAGATCAGCGGGATAAGAAGGACGAATTTTCTCATAACCGCCACCACAATGGACTCTGTGGCTTTGCCAAGAGCATTGAAAGTCATCTGGCAGGCCATCTGGATTCCCATCAGGAACATTGCTCCCATATAGATACGGAGGGCGGTCTTCGTAAATTCCATCAGTTCTCCGTCCGAAGTGAACATGGCCGCGAAGCCTCCCGGAAGCACCATGACCAGAAGCCAGAGAAGGGTGGCGTATCCCAGGCTAACTTTCAGCAGAAGTTTGAAAGCCGCCTTCACTCTGCCGGCATCCCCCGCCCCGTAGTTATAACTGATGATAGGCTGCGCTCCCTGGCCCAGACCCTGAAGCGGAAGCATGGCGAACTGCATAACACTGGTAAGGATCGTCATGGCGCCTACCGCCAGATCCCCTCCGTATTTCTGAAGAGAACTGTTGAAGCAGACTGAGATCACGCTTTCGCTGGCCTGCATGATAAAAGTAGCGGTTCCCAGCGCAAGGCATGGAAGGATGACCTTCGGCACAAGCCGCATATTTTTCCACCGTATTTTCAGGAACGTTCTTTTTCCGCAGAGAAAACTGATCACCCAGACACAGGAAAGAGCCTGGGAGATAATGGTTGCCAGAGCGGCGCCGCGCACATCCATGTTAAATCCGAAAATAAAAACAGGATCCAGGATGATATTGGCCACCGCGCCGATGAGAACAGAAAGCATTCCTGTCTTCGCGTATCCCTGGGCGGTGATAAAGGCGTTCATTCCCAGAGTGAGCTCTACAAAAACGGTCCCCAGAGCATAAATATTCATATAGCTGACGCCGTATTCTATGGTATTCTCACTGGCGCCGAAAGCCATAAGGAAATCCCTGTTCCAGATCAGAAGCACCGCGGTAAGGATCACTGAGATCAGAATCTGGACCGCAAAACAGTTGCCCAGTGTCTTTTCCGCGGATTCTTTGTCCTGTTTTCCCATAAAGATAGACGCCCTGGGCGCACCGCCGTACCCTACCAGGGCGGCGAACGCGGACACGATCATGATCAGAGGCATACACACGCCCACTCCTGTCAGCGCCGCGGCTCCGATCCCCGGAATATGTCCGATATAAATTCTGTCCACGATATTGTACAGCATATTAATGATCTGGGCGGTAACTGTGGGAAGCGCCAGTTTAAGAAGCAGTTTTCCCAGCGGTTCCGTGCGGAGAAATTCCTTGTCCTCGCCGTTTCCGCCTGCATGATCCCGTCCTCTCACACCTGTGTTTTTCTTATCTGAATGTCTCATCATCTCATGTCCCATCATTGATCCTTCCCTTCAATAGCCCGCCGCGCATTCTCAAAAACACGGCCAAAAAACTGCCGGTGGGTATCCAGTTCTTCTTTTGTGAATCCTTCCAGGACCGTATTTACAAAGTCCCGTCTTACATCTTCGATGCTCTCCGTAAGGTCAGACGCTTCCGGCTTCAGCTTCAGATGTATCCGTCTCCTGTCTTCCCTGTCCGGAATCCGTTCCAGAAGCGACTTCTGCATCAAAGACTCCACCGCTTTCGATACCGCGCCCTTGGACAGCATGCGCAGCTCCACGATATCCACCGCCGTATCTTTCCCGGGATTGTTCTGAAGGAAGCTTACCACGTCCGCCTCAATAACAGAAAGATCGTATTCCCTGCATACCTTCTTCAGCATTTTGTCATACAGCCGCAAAAGGCTCCTGAAACCCATCAGAAGCTCTGTTGTTTTTTCCATAATCTATCTCCTGTGATCTGTTCATAATCTATATCACAAATATTTCCGCAAAACATTTCTAAAAAACAGTTTCTAAAAAAACAGTTTTTAAAGAAACTATTTTCATGACATATTATATCCCCCGCCTTTTGCAAAGTCAAGAGAAAATACATCGGACGCATCGCGCAAAAAAACACCCCAAAGCCTGATGTGACAAGTTCAGGCCTCGGGGCGGCTTTCGCAGGATCAGTATTAATATTTCAGTTCCACATTCTTCACATCTGTGATCATCATATGACCCGGCGCATGGGTGATAGCAATGGAAGGTTTGGATTCCATCACAACATTCTGGGGAGTTACTCCACAGGGCCAGAATACCGGCACTTCTCCGTCGCGGATCGTTACCATTTCGCCGAAATCCGGTTTATTGATATCCTGGATGCCGATCGCTTCCGGCGCTCCGATATGTACCGGCGCTCCGTGAACGCGGGGCATCTCTCCTGTGATCAGCACTGCCCTGGGAATCAGGTCGTGAGGGATCGGGCGCATGCTTACCACCATATTCCCGTGGAAAACGCCTGCCGGCTCACAGGGAATATTCGTCTTGTACATGGGAACGTTGCAGCCTTCCTCAATGTGGCGCACCGGAACATTCGCCTCCAGAAGCGCCGCCTCAAAAGAAAAACTGCAGCCGATCAGGAAACTTACAAAATCATCCTGCCAGAATTCGGAAACATCCGTATACTCTCCGTCCAGCACTCCGTTACGGTAGATCCTGTATTTCGGAATATCTTTCGCGATATCCGCGCAGTCCGCAATCGTACGGAAATAACGGCTGCCCGTATCGCTGACCTCCAGGATCGGACAGGACTTGGGATTCCTCTGGGTAAACAACAGGAAATCATAAGCCAGGTCTTTCGGCAGTACCACGAGATTGCCCTGGGCGTATCCCGCGCACATAC